>NZ_JBLYZI010000097.1:0-23626 GCF_057680865.1 Endozoicomonas sp. Z74 | reverse complement strand
CCAATTGTAGATCTGCTGTACGCTGATACCGAGCTGTTCAGCAACAGCAGAAGCTTTGTGGTCTGGTAAGCCTGCCAGACGAACAGCTTCTTTTCGGAACTCTTCGGTATAAGCAGGGTTTCTATATCGGCTCATGATACACCTCCCAGTTAGACTGTAATCTAACTTAGCGGGGTGTCCACAATTCGTGGGTAACTCCTAGGCATAACGCTTGCAGCAGGGGCGCCGAACGCAGTGAGGCGTCCCATGGCTGCACTTGTTAGCCGTAAGTTGCGTGATCAGGTGAAGGCCAGATTTTGCCCCTCGCAAAATTGCTACTATCATAGTCTTTGTTTTTGCAATTGCTGTCATCTTCATAGCTTATTGCTGCAACAAAACCTTGCCTGAACCTCCTTGCGATGTGATTTTTTAAGTTGTGCTCAGGAGCCATAAATGTAATTGGACAATCTATCCAGACATTATGTAATTGGAGAATGGGTAAAACTGCAAAATATCTTTGATAATTTTGACTCTCGCAGCGTGCTTGGAGCTTTAGACTATGTGAATAAACTACTTCAAGCGCTAACTCTTGATTTTTGAACTTCAACTTAAACGTACTAAGAAGAAAAATAGTGCAAAATAGAAAATCTCTATAACTATTATCTTCACGTCTTATTGTCTTTGTGTTTAAACCTGCTTTTTCAAAAATGTGGTTTAAATCGCCTATCAGCTCCTCATCTGAGCCAAGCCCTTTAAATAGAAGCTGGTCTCTGTAGTCAGCAGAGTCGAGCCCGCAACTTTCAATCTCCTCATCAAATAGTGGCATTATTTCTTTAATGCTTTTTAACACAATTCCTCTATCTTTTATGTCTGGATGGGCTAAAAAATCACCAACTTCTCTAATGATGCTACCTTTTTGAGAATAGTCTCGTGAAAGAACAAAGAACTGAGAAACATCATCTTGATCAAATTTCCTATCAAGAAATGACTCATAAAAGCTTTTGATTTTGTATCTACAATATTCGTTCATATGTGTATATGTTTATTTTTACGGCTAACGCTAAGCTGTGGGGCCGGAGCACGCAGTGCGGAGGTCCCGCCCCGAAGGGGCAAACACCAGCGCATTGTTAGCTGCATAAGCCCGTAGTTAATTTTTTTATGCTTGCTACCCACTCTTGATAGTATTCTTCATTCTCAGACCAGAGCTCATTAAGCTCTGAGTTTTCAGAAAGTACTGTATTAAGCCCTGCAACAATATCGGCTTTATAGCAAACTACACTCGAGGGATCTTGTTGCTTGACCCACTCTACAAATTCACCCTCATCATACTCGTAGGTTGTCCCATTTATCATTGAGTCAATAATAGTTGCAGATACGATTACCTCTTGGCATTCATCATATTCAAGATAATCTGCATCTTTATGATTTACGGCTCTTTGGATAAATGATACTGCATCACTTTCAATTGCTTCGTCTATCAAGTCACAAGACGTATCATCCTCAAATACTCCAACTCCTGAAGCTCCCATTATTACTCCTTAAATGATGTTTTTCACAGCAGCTAACGCCTGGTTCAGCCGCGCCGCCAACGGCGGCGTCGGGTGGAGGGGCGAAGCCCCGGAACGAACTGGAACCATTTGTTAGCTGCGTAGCTTGCCGACAATGATTAGGGATGCTGGTTTGTCCGTTTTTGGGTTTATAGGCTCTATGGCTTCGATGACATCATATCCAGATTTTTTGAATAAAGATAACCAAGAGTCTGTTGTTCGGAAATACCATGGAGCAGGTTGTGTAAATGAGCTATTGAAACCAGACCATGAGCCTCGTTGCCAGCCATCAGAGTATTGAAAATTTTCTGCTGCCTGCTTCGGGTTAAGCGTTTGGATGATAAAATAGCCATTCTGAACCAGAACAGATCTTAACTTTATGAAGAGTTGTTCAACTGACTCATTTCCAAAGAGTGAGAAATTGCACACCGCAAGATCAAACTTTTCGTTTGGAATCTTTTCTGGAAAGTCTTCGTATGTTGCAACATAGAACTTTCCAGCGGAGGATGATTTTGCTTCCGTAACAAGGTCTTCTATTACATCAAAACCTGTACAATCAACACCATGCTTATTTAATGTATTGGAAAGCCAGCCTTCTCCACACCCAATATCAAGTACGTTTTTCGGTGCTTTAGCCAAAATTATTTGGACGATTTCATTGTTTGTTACAAGCTGGCGGCTTTCTATTTGTTTTTCCTGAATGGCATTAATCCAAGGAGAGGAATTAACCTTCCAAGAGTCTATGATTTTTTCTTCTTGGTTTTTAGACATAGGAAATCTTCCGTGTTTGGAAAGCAGCTAACAGCTATTAGGTCTCAAAACGAGTAATATCGAATATTAGGGGCAAAAAAACTCAAACTAAGAGATATCCACCCAATATCGTTCTTATTAACTCAAAATGAGATATATTACGAAACTTACATGATATTATAACTATTTGATATAAAAGATAATTTTACCGTTTCTTACAATGCATTTTCAATATTACTCATCGTTAGCGGTTGCGAAAATCGATATCCAGGCAATAATACTGTGTAAATAAACAGTGTCGATTATGGCTATGAAGTTTATGCAGCAGGTGAGTAACACTTTAAGGGTTAAAAGATACAGTTATCGTACAGAGCAAAGTTATTGCTATTGGATTCGTTACTTTATTCGTTTTCATGGCCTCAAGCATCCTGAACAGTTGGGGCCTGATCATGTTGTACAGTTCCTGACCTGGCTGGCTGTGCACAAAAATGTTGCCGCATCCACGCAAAACCAGGCTCTGAATGCTCTGAACTTTTTGTACAGCCAGGTTATCTGCAGGCCACTTGGCGATGTAAGTCAATCAAAACGGGCCCGCACTCCCGTCAGAATTCCAGTGGTTTTTGAGCGGGATGAAATACAGAAGATTTTCAATGTGATCCATCCTGACTATCTTCTTTCTGTTCAACTTATGTACGGCTCTGGACTTCGCATCAGTGAGTGTCTCCGCCTGCGGATTAAAGATATTGATTTTTCCAGGAATATTCTTGTAGTCCGCTCTGGCAAAGGTAATAAAGATAGGGTGACTGTTTTACCGGAATCCCTTCATTGTTCCATCAAGCAACGGATTGAACGGGTGCGAAGTTATCACCAATCTGATTTACAGGCCGGTTTGGGAGAAGTCTGGATGCCTGATGCCCTGGGAAGAAAGTACCCGTCCGAAGCGTTCAGTCTCCACTGGCAATACCTGTTTGCTTCCTATAAACGCTCTGTTGAACCCCGTTCCGGCAAGGAAATGCGCCACCATATGGATGACAGTACCCTGCAACGTGCTGTTAAACAGGCTATTAATAAGGCGGGTATCCTGAAAAAAGGCAGCTGTCACACGTTTCGTCACTCTTTTGCTACCCACTTGCTGGATGATGGCTATGACATCAGAACCGTTCAGGAGCTTCTGGGCCATAAAGACCTGAAAACCACTCAAATATACACTCATGTCCTGAACAGGGGAGGCAACAGTGTTAAAAGTCCTTTGAACCGGCTTCAGGTTGCAAGGTAGAGGGCTGAAGGTGGTTCAGGTTAAGAGCCCGATTCAGGTTCTTATGTCTTTTAAGTTGAAATACAGGCCACGCTACCGCCCTTCCATGCCGGTTCAGGAATCGTCAGGCTTTTTTGTTATGTACGACTGATGTCATGTAAGCCGGGGGATTGAAAATACTACCATCGTCTAACATATCTTTACAGGGGTGTAAGGCATTACCTTGCCGCTAAGCCACGGGGGGCTATATATAGACTGTTTATGGTTAAGGTATGAAACGGGATGTAAGTCCATAAATATCAGGCAGTTTTCGGCCTCGCTTCAGAGTTGTTTCGTACAGGTGTGGAAGGAAAAAAGTGGTATGTGAAATAAGCAGTGTTTTAAGAGGGTTGGTACTGTTCATCAAAGGCTGTGCAGGGCACAGCCTTGTTCCGGTGTTTAACCTACCAGTGGGTTGGTGATGGCTTCGCAGGCACCGACCAGTCCCGGGTTTTCAGACATCACCAGAAAGGTGGGAATGGCCTTCAGATAGTTGACCATTTTATCGTTGGTTTCAAAAGCGCCGCGGAAAGCAGAGCTGGCAAAAAATTCCGGAAAACGGGGGATGATCCCTCCGGCAATGTAAACGCCGCCCTGGGCACCACTGGTGAGGGCGGCATTGCTGGCTGCCCGGCCCAGCAGTTCACAGAAGTGAAGAAGTGTGGCTCTGGCCAGGGGCTCACCGCTGATGGCCTGCTCGGTGATCTGGTAGTCCCTGAGCGCTTCCGGTATTCCTTTGCCCTCTCGCTCTGCTTTGAGCGTGGCGTGAGCCTGGTAAAGGCGCTCCAGGCCTGAACCGCAGAGTACGGACTCCCAAGAGATAAATGCCATTGTTTTCTGAAGTACTTGAAGGATTTCCTGATCCAGCCGGGATACAGCAGAAAAAGCCGCGTGGCCTCCTTCACCGGGCAGTGGCAGCCAGTTGCCAGCAACGGGTTTCAGGGCCGCAACGCCAAGGCCGGTGCCGGGTCCCATAATCAGTTTGGCAGCATCTTTCACAGGTTCACCTTCCCCCACCCGGATCAGGGTTTGATCGGAAAAGGCCGGCAGAGCCAGAGCCTGGGCTGTGAAATCGTTGATGACTTTAAAGGTGGAAAGCGCCAGCTTTTTCTTCATGGCTTCTTTATTGAATGACCAGTGATTGTTGGTCATTTTTACCTGGTCTCCGCTGACCGGGCAGGCAAATGCCATGCAGGCACTGTTGACGCCGGTCCCCATGGTGTTGAGGTAGTGTTGAACGGCACCGTCCAGGTTGTCAAAGTCATTACAGGCCAGCACCTTAATAGACTGTTCGTTAAGAACACCGTTGCTGCAAAGGGCAAAGCGGGCGTTGGTGCCGCCAATGTCGGCTACCAATGAAAGGTCGGCAACCTGTACAGGAGAGGGGGAGAAGGCGTCATTGGCAAGGGGCATAATGGACGTTGCTCAAACGGATAATCAATTGAAAAAAGTGGAGGCAGGATTCTACCTGAGCTCAGGCAAAAGTCGAAGCAATGGGCATGACCGGGGTCAACAATCGGGTGTGTAGGCGCAATAGCAGGCTGAAGAGAGGGCAGGGCCGGGGGAGTTTCCGGCCCTTAAGGTTTTAATCAACGGTTATCGGATTTGCCCTTGTCGGCATCTTCCGGTTGATCATCCTTCTGGTCTTCTTTCACAGAGTCTTCCAGAGACAGCTGTGGGAAGGCTTTCTGTTCAGTTTTGGTGTCCTCTTTATTGTCCTCTTCCGGGGGAAGGGTGACGCCTTCTTCGTCGTGCATGTCCAGACTCAGGACCAGGGGCAGGCTATCCTGTTCCTGGGAGGCCGGCTGGGGAAGGCTGGCCATGGCGCCCAGGCTGGAAAGGGTCAGAATCAGGGTTAAAGGCCATTTGAGGCTGGCGAGAATGCTTTTTACTGTGCTCATAGGTTCCTCACTTTGCAATGGGTTGTTTTTTAATGAATTGTGTCTTGTTGTTTCACTGCTTGGACTGTTTAGTTCGGTTTTGGTTCCCCTGCAAATCCTGTCAGGTCATTCCAACCGGGGGGCTCATGAGGTAGAATCCGTCAGTTGTATCGCAGATTCAGCAGCCGCTACCGGCTGTTTTCTCCGTTTCCATAAATCCCCTCAGGTGGGCCTTCTCCTGGTCAACCTGGGGCCGGATTATGATTTTCAGGACGGCGCAGGGCGCCTGGCGAGAGTGAGTAATAAGGGCAATGTTTGAAGTCAATCCCATCAAGGAGCGTATTAAGGACCTGACAGCGCGTACGGACGTGCTTAGGGGGTACCTTTGACTACGCTCACAAAAGTGAGCGTCTGCAGGAAGTAGAACGGGAGCTGGAAGATCCAAACGTCTGGAACGATCCCGCGTATGCCCAGAAGCTGGGTAAAGAGCGTTCCACCCTGGAAGCGATTGTGGCCACCATTGATGAGCTGACCGGTGGCCTGTCCGATGCCAATGAACTGCTGGACATGTCCGTTGAGGAAGAAGACGAAGACGGTGTCCAGGGGGTGATGGATGAGCTGGACGAGCTTTGCAGCAAGCTCGAAGGGCTTGAGTTCCGTCGCATGTTCTCTGGCGAGATGGACCCCAATAATGCGTATCTGGACATCCAGGCCGGATCCGGTGGTACCGAAGCTCAGGACTGGGCCAACATGATGCTGCGCATGTATTTGCGCTGGGGTGAGACCCGCGGGTTTAAAACCGAGATCATTGAAGTGTCCGCCGGTGAAGTGGCAGGCATTAAATCCGCCACCGTTCAGTTTTCCGGGGATTATGCCTTTGGCTGGCTGAGAACAGAAATCGGGGTGCACCGCCTGGTCAGAAAGTCTCCCTTTGATTCCGGTAACCGTCGTCACACCTCGTTTGCATCGGTCTTTGTCTCTCCGGAAATTGACGACAACATTGAGGTGGAGATCAATCCGTCGGACCTGAGAATCGACACCTACCGCTCCAGTGGTGCCGGTGGTCAGCACGTTAACACCACCGACTCGGCGGTGCGAATTACCCATGCTCCTTCTGGAATTGTGGTCCAGTGTCAGAACCAGCGTTCCCAGCATCAGAACAAAGACAAGGCCATGCAGCAATTGAAAGCCAAGCTGTATGAGCTGGAGATGCAGAAACGGACCGCAGAATCCCAGGCCATGGAAGACTCCAAGTCGGACATCGGCTGGGGCAGCCAGATTCGCTCCTATGTGCTGGATGACTCCCGTATCAAGGACTTGAGGACCGGGGTTGAAACCCGCAATACCCAGGCGGTTCTGGACGGTGATCTGGACAAATTCATTGAAGCCAGCCTGAAAAAAGGCCTGTAATTTTTTTATACCGGACCGGTGGACGGCCAGTCCGTGCAGAAAGAGTCGACCTTTATGTCTGAACAACAGATACCTGAAGAACAGAATGTGGATGCCCAGGAGGAAAACCGCCTGGTGGCTCTGCGTCGGGAAAAGCTGACAGAGATCCGCTCAAAAAGGGTAGCCTTCCCGAACAAATTCCGTCGGGACGCCCTGGCTGGGGAGCTGCAGCAGCAGTTTGAAAATGCCGATAAAGCGGCGTTGGCGGAGCAGAACCACCGGGTCTGTGTGGCCGGTCGGATCATGCTTAATCGTGGGGCTTTTATGGAGCTCCAGGATATGTCTGGCCGTATCCAGCTTTACGTGAATCGCAAGCAGCTGTCCAAAGAGACGCTGGCGGAGGTAAAGACCTGGGACCTGGGAGACATTATCGGTGTGGAAGGCACCGTTCAGCGTTCTGGCAAAGGGGATCTTTACGTGGACATGGAAGCGGTTCAGCTGCTGACCAAGTCACTTCGCCCCCTGCCTGAAAAGCACAAGGGTTTGACTGACACCGAGCAGCGTTACCGCCAGCGCTATGTGGACCTGATCACTAATGAACAGTCCCGGGAGACCTTCCGGGTGCGCTCCAGAATCATTCAGGGCATCCGTGAATACTTCCATGGCCAGGATTTCATGGAAGTGGAGACCCCAATGCTTCAGGTGATTCCCGGTGGTGCCACTGCCAGACCGTTTGTGACCCATCACAACGCCCTGGACATCGACATGTACCTGCGGATTGCCCCTGAACTCTACCTCAAGCGTGTGGTGGTCGGTGGTTTTGAGCGGGTGTTTGAGATCAACAGGAACTTCCGCAACGAGGGCTTGTCTACTCGTCATAACCCGGAATTCACCATGATCGAGTTCTACCAGGCTTATGCGGATTACACCGACATGATGGATCACACCGAGGCCATGCTGAAGCAGCTGGCCCAGGATGTTCTGGGTAAAACGGAGTTCGAGTACCAGGGACAAAGGGTGGACTTTGGCCAGCCGTTTGCGCGGATGTCCGTTTTTGATTCGATCCTGCACTACAATCCGGATCTGGAAGCTGCAGATATCGACAACCTTGAGTCAGCGACTCAGGTGGCCAGAAAACTGGGCATTGAGGTGAAGGAAATCTGGGGCCTGGGCAAGGTCCAGATGGAAATCTTTGATGAAACCGTGGAGCATCATTTGCTGAACCCCACTTTCATCACCGATTACCCCACAGAAGTTTCTCCGCTGTCGCGCCGGAACGATGAAAATCCGTTTGTTACAGAACGTTTTGAGTTCTTTGTGGGTGGCCGGGAAATCGCCAATGGCTTCTCTGAGTTGAATGATGCTGAGGACCAGGCGGAACGCTTCAGACAGCAGGTGGCTGAGAAAGACGCCGGTGATGATGAGGCGATGCATTACGATGCGGACTATATCAATGCCCTTGAGTATGGTCTTCCGCCAACAGCAGGTGAAGGGATCGGGATTGACCGTCTGGTAATGCTGTTTACCGACGCGCCTTCCATCCGGGATGTTCTGCTGTTCCCCCATATGCGGCCGCAGTAAGCCACCTGGGGATTGCCATCAGCATGCCCGGGAGCAGTTTATGTGAACTGTACCCGGGCTTTCCTGTCAGGTATGGCTGGAGCCGCTGGGCAAATTTCCAGACGACTGGTTGATTTCTGGTCTAAGCTGCAAGCTCAGGAAACCGCCTGTGGCGCAACCACCATGCCTTTGGCCCGATTAGGCGCCTGTGGCCTAACAAAAGGTGCTCAACAAAAGTTAAAAAACGATCAGTCAACTGTAAGGCAGTCTTTATATGGCTTCAACGATTTTGGCTTCAAGCAGTGAAGCCGACAAGAGCAGACCCGTAACCTCCAATAATGGAATGGAATTAAAGTACCAGGGACGTAAAACAAGCCGTGTCAACAGTGAACAGCGTCGGCGCACCATTCTCGAAGCGGCCCTGAGAATTGTGGTCAGAGACGGTGTTCGTGGTGTTCGACACCGGGCTGTGGCCAAAGAGGCCGATGTGCCGCTGTCCGCCACCACTTATTATTTCAAGGATATTTCCGACCTGATCACAGACACGTTTACGTTGTTTGTGGAAATGGGGGCTGAGAAATTCAAGGCTTATTGGGAAGATTCCGACAGTCAGCTGAAAGCTGCAGTGAGTCAACTGGATCAATCTCTGGGCAGCAAACGGGTGTTTGCCGGCAAAATGGCCGATCTGGCCGTTGAGTACGTTCTGATTCAATTGCGTGAGCACCGGGATTACCTGATGGCAGAACGGGCTTTTCAGCTGGAGTGCCTGCGCAACGAAAATCTGCGCCCTATTGCCTTTAATCATCAGAAGTTTTTCCTGGAAAGCCTTGAAGGGTTCTTTGCCAGGATTGGCTCCAGCCAGGCAAAAGTGGACGCTCAGATTTTTGCCGCAGTAGTGCAGCAGGTCGAATTTCAGGGGTTGATTGACAGCGAATTTGCCTCCGAGCATGGCCAGCTGCGCGACATGCTGAAGCGCCAGATTGAGCTGATGATTCTGGCGGGAATCTGAACCGTCTCTTCGAAAGTCTGCAGTCTGTTGGAAGGTGGGTGCTTGAATGCATAAGCCCGACAGGCTGCGGTTTCAGAAAGTTTTGGTATTCACCCAACGCCTAAGTTGTTGTGAGTGGGTGTTTATAATATTGGCATGCTTTTGTGTTGGGGGCTTAGTGCCAAAGAAAGGGGTACTCCAGCAGAGTGTCCGCACTGTTCTTTTTAGAGATGACCAACTCCCGGATCTCCAGTTCCAGCATGAAACCATACACCATCAGGGCGCTGGCCAGGTTTGCCTGATAAAACTCCTTCCTGGATTCTTCATTTGACGTCACGTGCTGTTTCCCGGGGGGCAGATTCAACCGTTGATAAATGACTTGTTCCAGTCGGGCTCGGCTGTAGCTATCCGGCTGCTCTGCAATGATGCCTGCGGTGATGGCTCCTGCAATGCTGTTGCGAAACAGTGACCCAATGGCGATGACCATTCCGTTATTCTGTTCAATGGCCTTTCGGGTTTTAATCGGTGTCTGTCGTGCCAGGAAACGGGCGAAATCAATACCGGCCTCGGCGTCTTGCCTGGACAGGGGCCTCAGTTTTTTGTTCTGACTGTCTACTTGTTTCTGAACCACTTCAAGCAAATAAGCATGAAAGGAAGTGGACCCAAAGGTTCCCTGATGGGCAAAAGGGCCTTCTTTCTCATCACCGGCAATCAGTTGATAACGCCCGGCGCCGATATCCCATACCACTGGAGTGTCGGAAGCATTGCTGACTTTCAGGGCGGAGTAAAAATCGAGCCGGTCCTCTTCTTCAGGGGTCAGGATTTTAATGGAAATACCGGTTTTACGACCGATCTTCTGGATCAGTTGGTTGCTGTTGTCTCCCTGTCTAAGGCTTTCTGTAGCCACTGCACGGATTTTATCTACGGTGAAATGGCTGGATTTGTCTCTCAGTTTTGCAAAAATGTTCAGGGCCTGGACAAACAGCTCAGGGCTGAATTGCCGGTTGCTGCCTGCCATCAGGTCTTTATGGAAATCGGCACTTATGGATCCAGAGTCCAGATAGCGGATAATGCGATCGTTTTCCGGGTTGACATCAGCGATGACGAAGTGGACTGCGTCTGTGTCAATTTCAATCGCCAGTCTGCGCTCTGGCTGCCCTGCTGAAGTGAGGGGGCTGCAGCTCAGGCAGAGAACAATAAGAGCACTTTTGATCCATTGGCCAGGCATGGTAGACCGTCCATTTCGGTGGGAATCTTTATTCTCTATCGGCCCATGGCCCCTTATAATAAAGCCACTTGATTTTATGTGATTTAACAGCGGTCAGGCTCTTGGAAGGATTCCTTCCTTAAAGAGTGCGCAGGCTGTCAGGGGATTAAAGAATGCCGGAAATCAGGCTTGAACCGTCCTGGAAAGGGGTTTTGCAGGATGAGTTTGCCAAAGAGTATATGCAGGTGCTGCGCTCGTTTCTGAAGCGGGTCAAAGCGGAAGGCAGAACTGTGTATCCAAAAGGGAGTGAGTATTTCAGGGCCATGGACCTTACCCCGTTTGAACAGGTCAAGGTCGTGATTCTGGGGCAGGATCCTTATCATGGGCCCGGACAGGCCCATGGCTTGAGCTTTTCTGTGCGTCCGGATGTGGCCATTCCTCCTTCACTGGTCAATATGTATAAGGAACTGGAGACCGATCTGGGGATTTCTCCGGCCAGTCATGGCTGCCTTGAACACTGGGCACAGCAGGGGGTTCTCCTGCTCAACAGTGTATTGACGGTGGAGCATCGCCAGGCGGCTTCCCACCAGGGGCAAGGCTGGGAGCAGTTCACCGATCGCGTGATTTCGGAACTGAATGAGAGGCGTGAGCGGATTGTGTTTATTCTCTGGGGCAGTTACGCCCAGAAGAAGGGGCGGTTTATTGATACCCAACGTCACTTGGTGCTGAAGTCCGTTCACCCTTCGCCCCTGTCGGCTTACCGGGGCTTTTTTGGCAGCAGGCCTTTCTCTCAGGCCAATGAGTATCTGGTCAGCCATGGCATGGAACCGGTGGATTGGCGGTTGCCTGGTCTTTGAAAATGTATCTTCACTGTTTACCCTCACCCCAGTCCTTTCCTTTGGGAGAAGGTTTGGGTGAGGGGAAAATCCACAGGCACCCCTATGACAAATTATATTCTTGAACTTTTCATTTAAAGCCCTTGTAAAAACAGGGAGTGACAGCCTTTTGTAGCGGGTTTATGCTGTATAAGGGGTAAGGGGTAAGGGGTAAGGGGTAAGGGGTAAGGGGTAAGGGGTAAGGGGTTGCTTCAGTTCACTGCCCCTGAGCAGTTTCAACAGTTCATCGGCACTCATGGAAAATTTGAACTCAGAAGCGGCCTTTTCGATCGGTTCAGAGTGCTCAACCGTGACCTTTTTCAGCACAATTTCATCACGATACTCGCTTCTGCTTCACCAGACCGTTTTCAGAAGTCGACTTTCCCGCAGGTTATGGTCCGCTGTCACAATTTCAGCGTCGTGTATCATGGCTGTAGCCGCAATTAGCCGGTCTGCTGGATCGTTATTGATACTGCTGTCAAAGCTGACAGACAGCTCGGCAATCTCTGGGGTGATTGACAGCACATTGATATTCCTGGCCTGCAGGGCGAGCTGGCAAAAATGGCCTGCTGTTGTGCCAATAGTGACTCTTCCCTTCCTGATCAGCATGGCTACTTCCCAGAGTGAGATGTCGCAGATCGTTAGTCGTTGTTGCTGGTCTGCCAGCTCAATCCGCTTTCTGGCTTTTACCGATAACTGTTTATGGTTAAGTGCGTCCCAGATAAAAGCACAGGTATCGAGCAGGATCATTGCATGGCTTTCCATGGCTCATTGGTGCACTGTGCAAGGTCATCAGCCTGTGCATCACAAGCCAATTCATCAAGCGCCTTTCTGGCTGATTTCCGGAGGGCTTCAGGGGAGGCTATGGTGGCCAGAACTTCCCCATTGGAAGTGACCGTAAATGGCTGTCCTGCCTGGGCTTTTTTTAAATAACTCAGCAGGTTTGCCCGTAATTCGCTGATATTGATGTGTTCCATGGGAGTCTCTCGTTGTACATTGATTTTGTACAATATAGCAGGTTTCTTGTGTATTTACCGGGACTGGGGAAGGGTAGGCTGTTTTCTGATCCAGCCAAAATCCGCCAGGATGGTATAAGCGGCAGGGATAACAAACAGCACCGTTAAGGTGAAGGCAAAGAACATTCTGGGGCAATCAAGGTCTGTATAAGCAGTCTTTCTGTATATTTGAGGTCAATATGATGCGTTTCAGTCCGTATTATTTTGGTTTTACAGTGTTTGTTTTTTTTCAATTTGCCGGGTTCTACAGTTATTCGGCGGTTGTCTCTCCTCGACTTGAGCGACAGAGTGAAGTACAAGAGGTTGAAGGCCACGCGGGCGAAGGGCACCAGTGGTCATTGTGGTTGAAAGAAGGGAATTATGAGCTTGTATTAGACAGGCTCGAGCACCGGCAAAAATGCAGGAACTCCATGAAAACCGGGAGTGTTTCTAGTGGAAAAAAGCGTTGGTTTAGAAAGGTTCCCGGGGAGGGCTCCAGTAGCTCTCAGGCCAACTATGAAACTGGAGAGTTTGAGGTAGTTTGTCATGAGAAAATGGATGAAGTGAGTCGTCATTATGATGAAAATGGTAGGACCCTGGTTCAATTAGTTGTTGATCATTATCAGTTTGAGCCAAATAGATTCAGGCCAGAAGATTTTGTATCACTTACCAATGGTGAGCAGGCTGAGTATCTCCCAAAAGAGTTCTATCTTTTGATGTTACTTCATGAAGAGGGGGTGCCATTTTTGAATCAGGGGAATATAGATCGGAATGATAACGCCCTCTTCGCTGCAATTGCCAGGAAATATCGTTTGTTGCCGAATTTTTTGTTAACGATTATTCAGGATGATTTGGCCGATAAGGGAGGAGTTAATGAGTTGAAAACAAAAGAAGGGGACAGGCTGGGAGAATTGTTACTAAAAAAATTTCCTGATGAAGTCAGCCTGGTAGGTATTATTGAAAGTTTCAGCCTCACTGTTGATCTTGACAGGATACTGGATAAAGAGAGAGGGCTTGCTTTTAAAATGTTGTCTTTTAAAAAGAAAGCTGAGCTTTAATAGCCTGTATTACACAGGCTTTTTCCGAACGCATCCAAAATCCGCCAGGATGGCATAGGCGGCAGGGATAACAAACAGTACCAGCAATGTGGAAGCGAAGATGCCAAACACGATGGAGATCACCAGGGGCTGAACCACCTGGGCCTGCAGACTCCTTTCCAGAAGCAGGGGAAGCAGGCCGACGGCGGTGGTGATTGAGGTAAGGAACACCGCCCTGAACCGGTCTCTACTGGCCAGGGTTACCGCCTGGTGAACCGGTTCACCGGCGTCCACATGCAGCCGAATGTATTGCACCAGCAGTATTGAATCATTCACTACAATACCTGCCAGAGAGACAAAGCCCAGCATGCTGGGCATGCTCAGGGAATAGCCCAGGAGGAAATGCCCCCAGATCACCCCGATCATGGCCAGGGGAATGGCGAGCATGACCACAAAGGGTTCCGTATAACTGCGGAACTGGAAGCTGAGGATGGCAAAAATACCAAAAAGTCCCATGAGAAACCCTTTGGTCATGGAGCTGCTGGTCTTGGCATTTTCTTTCACCTCGCCTTCAAAGCCGAAGCGTATACCGGGGTATTTCTCTTTTAATGACGGTAGCTGCTCCTGGAGAAGTCGGGTGTTGATCTGGTTGGCGCTGGCTTTATGCTGATCAATATCACCGGTGACTGTCAGGGTTCTGAGGCCATTGATGCGCTGGATCCGGACAAAGTTTCTCTGGTATTCCAGAGTGGCAATGGTGGCCAGGGGGATCTGGCTGCCATCGGGCAGGATCACGGGCAGGTTGCTCAAATCGTCCAGGCGGCTGATGTCCCGGTTGTCCAGTTGCACCTGGAGTTTCAGATTCTCGGGACCCACCTGTATTTCATCAGCGGTCTGGCCAAAGTAAGCGGCCCTGAGCTGCCCTGCAATCAGTTCCCCGTCAATCCCGAAGGCTTCTGCACCGGGGCGCAGGCTCACCAGAACCTCTTCTTTCCCCCGTCGCATGTCGTCCATGAGATTGCTGACGCCATCAAACTGTGAGAGAAAGTGCTGAATGTCCAGGGAGGCGGCTTTCAGGGTTTCCAGATCGGGATGTTGTATCCGGATTTCAATGGCACGGCCGGAAGGGCCAATGGAGCCCATGGTAAAGCTGATGGAGACGGGGTCCGGGAGTTCTCCCACATCCTTTCGCCAGGCGTCCAGAAAATCGTCCAGCAGAGTGTATCGCTGTTCGGCAGAGCGCAGATCCAGTTTTACGGTAGCGATGTGAGGACCACTTTCACTGGCGTCGGGATTGAAATTGAAGCGTTCAGAGATGTTCTCCACCAGAGGGGCGCCCGCCTCGTTTTCCTGGGAAAAACGGTTGTTGAGTGCTTCCGCACTGTCCACCACGGTGTTGACCACTTTACGGGTCTGCTCAAATGTGGCGCCGGGAGGCAGAATGATTCGGGCTTCTGCCTGGTCACCGTCCACATCGGGGAAGCCAATAAAGTAAAGGGCTCCGCTGGCCAGCAGGGCTCCGGAGGCCAGTAGCAGAGCCAGCACGCTGCCCAGGAACAGGTAGCGATAGCGAATGACCTGGGTAACATAGCGGGTCAGGGTTTCCTGACGGAAATGGTCAAAGCGGTCCAGGAGTTTCTGTTTGAACCGGGGCGGTTTTTTCTCGTTGGTGTTGCGGTGAAGGGAGTGAGAGAGATGATGGGGCAGGATCAGAAACGCCTCTACCAGACTCAGGGTCAGCACCAGGATCAGTACCTGGGGAATAACTTTCAGCACTGAACCCATCTGTCCTTCCAGGAAAAGCAGGCTCCCGAAAATGCAGACGGTGGTCAGATAGGAGGAGAAGACGCCGGGCAGAACCTTTTTTACGCCCTGGAAAACCGCATCGTCAATGGCAAGGCCCTGGTCCAGGTGGGCGGCAATGGACTCGGAAATGACAATGGCATCGTCCATCATAATGCCGATGGCCATCAGCAGGGCCACCAGGGAAAGGATGTTGATGGACAGCCCTGTCATGGACATGAGCATGATGCTGCCAAGAAAAGCCACGGGGAGACCTGCAGCCACCCAGAAGGAGTAACGCAGGGAGAAAAACAGCCACATCACCCCGAAGACCAGCAGGATCCCCTGCCAGCCATTACGGACCATCATGGTCAGGCGGTCCCAGAGAACCGATGACAGATCGTTGGTAAGACTCAGGGTGACGCCGTCAGGAGCCCTGGCCTGTTCCTGCTCAACAAAGCGACGGACGACGTCCTTAACCCGGAGGGCGTCATCGGCTTTGTTTTTGCTCACGGTGAGGATGGCTGCCGGCTGGTTGTTGAAGTAAATGCGGTTCTCATCCCGCTCAAACCGGTCGGTAATGTGGGCGATCTCACCCAGGCGGACAGTGCTGCCACGGCTGGTCGAGGAAATAACGGTCTGGGCCAGGGTTTCCGGGGTGATCTTGCGTTCATCAAAGCGGATCAGCAGACTTTTATCCCGGGTTTCAATATTGCCGCTGGGCAATTTGATGTTCTGACGGGCTATTTTGCTGGCAATGTCGCCAACGGTCAGCCCTAAACGACGCAAGCTGGCTTCCCGGAGCTCAATCCGCAGCTGATGATCGGAAAAATTATTGATGGTCACCAGTTGCAGGCCGGCATCCACTTTCATCCGCTGTTTAACGGCTTCGGCGTATGCTTTTAAGTCGGGTAACCCGGTGTTAGCAGAGATAGCGACATCCACCACAGGTTCGTTCCAGTCCATTTCCTGAACGACGGGCGGTTCTATTTCCCTGGGGAAGTCATGGATGGCATTGATCCGGGTCTGGATGTCCACCAGCAACCGACCGGTGTCAGCGCTGTCATCCAGTTTGATGATCAGGGTGGCCGCTCCTTCCAGGGCCTGGCACCGGGCTTCTTCAATATGGCTCAGGCCATCAATGGCATCTTCCATGCGCAGGCACAGGGCCTCTTCCACTTCTTCTGGCGTGGAGCCGGGAAAGGCGACACTGGCAGAAATGTAGCTGGGATCAAATTCGGGAAAGGTTTCCCGTTTGATATCCGGTAACGCCAGAACGCCTGCCAGCAGCAGGGCGGTCATCAGCAGATTGGCGGCGGTGGGGTGTTTGAGAAAATAGCGGATCACCGTCAGTCCTCCACCACTTTCAACAGCATACCCGGGATGGCCGGTACCAGGTCCGTGGTGATGACTTTGTCACCGGGCTTGAGGGCTCCCGTGACCGCCGCTATGTTCTGGCCATTGATGGTGCGGCGGAACAGAAGGTTGACGTTAACGGTTTTCAGTTTCTGGTGCTCGTCCAGAACGTAGAGGTTTTTGCCGTGAAGGGCTTTTTCAGGAACCACTAGATGGGGTTGAGGCAGGCCTTCCAGTTCCGCTTCCACAAACAGTCCATTGGCCAGGGGCACCTGGTGGGCATTGATCATGGCCTGATAGTTCTGGTCTGTTTCCAGAATGATACCGACGGTGCCCTGGTTAGGGTCAATGGTTTCACTGACCCGGCTGACCCTTGCTGGTTTTTCGAGGCGGTAATTGCCGCTGCTGATCATTACCCGGGCAGCCAGTCCAAAGGTTTCCGGACGCAGCTGGGATACATCGGTCACGGGTTGTCCGTCAGCGCTGAATGGAATGCTGTTCAGCAGAGTCCGGGCATCATGGAGAGCCACCTGGGCCTCTACTTCCATGGTTTCAATGCCGTAAAGCTGAGCCAGTTGCTGCTGAAGGTTCACCGCCTGGCCCACCTCAAAATCGACACTGGCAACCCGGGCGGTCATGGGCAGGGTGATGGACGTCTTTTCCAGCTGGCGGCGGGCTTCATCCAGTTTTGCCTGATGGATTCGGACCTGGGCTTCACTGACTTTCCGGTTGTCGGGAATTTGCGCAAGCTGGTTTTTCAGATTCAGAACCTGGCTCTGCTGGGAGAGGTTGCTTAGTCGTTGCTGGTCAAAGTCGGAACGTGATAATACCTTTTTGTTCAGCAGGTTCTCTTTTCGTGCCAGCTCTTTTTCAATGAGCTCCAGACGTTGCTGTTCGATGTTCAGGGAGGCTTTCAGATTGGCTTCCTGCAAATCCAGTTGTTGCAGCTGGGCTTTGCTGGCATTCAGGTCAGCCTGGGCACGGGCCAGTTGCAGCTGATAATCCAGGGGATCAATTTTAAGCAGAACTTCACCGGCCCGGATTATGCGCCCTTTTTCCAGATCCGGATGGCGGTAAATGATTTTGCCGCTGGCTTCGGCAATGGCTTTCCAGTCAACTTTAGGTTGAACACGGCCAAAACCGGAAATCAGCGGAGCAATGTTCTTTTCTTCAACCAGGGCGATTTGAACCGGTCTGGCCCTGTCCTGGGCCGGGCTCAGGGGCGGTGTCTGGCGGTTGAGTATTGCCAGCAGCAGGATAAGCACACCAATCCCAAGGGCATAGAGAAAGTATCGTTTTTGTGTCGCCTGCACAGGGGTGTCCTTGTGGTGGTTGAGCTGGGGATATTCAGTGTGAATCACCCCTTTGAAATGGGTTACTCAATTCTACAGGGCTGGTTAATGAATGCCTACTCATTGTTTAGAATGAAAATTGGTTTTGATCCTTTTGACCTGGGTCCGGAGCAGGGTGAGGGATTAAATCAAGGAAAAGAGCTGGAGGCTGATGAAGGGCACTGATGGAGTGGGTACTTTCGCAGTCAGAGCAGGCAACTTCAAGTATTGCCGTTAGGTTTCATACAGGGTGCTCCCAAAGTACCGATGTGAATCAAGTCATACTCATTGCATATTTCGAACTATCGATAACAGTGACGGTTATCTGTTGTCAAGGGTGCACTGTTTAATATTCATAACTCGATAGTTATTTAATTTTTACGGTTGAAGGCAGTATCATAGACTCTGTATGAAAAGATAAAGTTAATTGTGTTGTTGAATTGTTGCGTGAGTGATCTTCGGGGAATGAATGGTCGCATGGGGGAGGGTGATGAATCTAGCGAATTACTTGGGTATTTTTCATTATGGAGATGTTGGATCAGGTTTAAAAGTCGGTGCAATGTTTAAAGATGTTTCTGAAGTTTATGGACGCTATAGGGTTGCGCCGTGGAGTGTAGCTTGTAAATGGATGTCGGGTCATTCTCACCCTCCAGAGCAAAAGAAAACCATACAGGATAGGGAAGTCATTAGTTTATTTGATGAAGTAATGACTCAGCTGGTTAATGTCACTCTGGACAGTGATTATGATACGGTTAAAGAATTCGGTGAATATCATTCGTCTTATGGTATAAGTCCAAGGCTGTGCGGTGTTATTGTTGCGTTTTATAGGTTAATGGACGGTTATGAGGGAAAGGGGATAAAAACTATTGTTGATGAGATTCTCCCTAATGCTACACAATGTTTCTCTAAGAGTGATTTTGATGAACTGAGTGGAGAAGTCTACAGGATTGAAAAAGAGGTTGAAAAGAGTGGGTTTAGTCCGGAAACGTATATGCTCGAGCAGGTATTTCAGCTTTTACAGACAACTAATTATTATTCTAATTTCCGCAAAAAACACCGTATCGAAGATCTAGAAATTCCAATTCTTTCCAGAGGATCGTATAGTGTTTTTTCATCGGATGAAAACACAAGGCTCAAAGTCAATAACAAACTGACGAAGCTTCGTTTAGTCATTGACTCACTTCCTCCTAAGAGCCCGGAAAGAATTTCAGCGATGTGTGAATTTGCAAGAGAGACAGCCAACTATTCGGTGTTGTATAGTTGTAGCAGGCATAATGGTATCAGCTTTACTAAACAGCACCCTGCCTATTCAGTCAGAGTTGAAAGAGAACAAGTTTTTAAAAAGGTGCAAGAGCGGTATAAATGGCAAAAGGAAAATAAAACCTTTTATCCCCCTGGCGATGATTTGGCTAAATTTGGTAACTGTGATCATTTTTCAGATAGCGCAGTTATTACTCTTCGCAATTTAGGATACTCTGGCGGCGAATATGGTTGGCTCTTAATGGTGGATAAGAGCCATTATGGGCATTCATGCTGTTATCTGAAAACGGGGGCAGGTATTATCATTATCGATGGTTGGGTCAACATCTGTTTTGATATAAAAGATTATAAGCATTTTTTAGGGAAGTATTTTGAGGATCATATGACTGTTAGTTTTGAACCATTGCGTATTAAAGCAGAAGATGGTGGTTTTGTTGAGGTTAATAAGGGAAAAGGTGTTCCTTTCAATGTTGAAATGGATAAAAGATACCCTGCAAGTCATGTGGTAAAAGCCATTGAAGAACTTCCTCCAAAGCATCCCTATTCTTTGTGTTCATAAAATTATGAGCTGTTAACGGCATAAATGGTGGCCACAGGTGGAAGGTCAAGTTTTAGTATGCTCTGAGACGGTTGATAGCAGGTATTTTCTGTCCTGAAAAATGTTCATAACGATTGCAACACACCCGCTGTTAAAAAGCGGATAGTCAATGAGAAGGCCAAAGCTGAGTAGAGCCTGGTGATCACCAGGCTCTACTCGAAAGAAGGGGTAGAAATGTCAATGAGCGAATACATGACTCCGTATAACAGGTTTAATCAGGAACCTCGCAGGTGTTAACAAACCTGAATCCTGTAGAGAATTGCAGCCCCTGTTCCTGAAATACGTGGGTCATATACACTGCCGTTAAATGGAAAGCTCACCCGCCAGGCTGACGCCAATCATTTCCTTCACCTGCTCAGTGGACATCCCCTGAGAGTAAAGGTGGTGAAGCTTACAGAACATTGCTTCGGTGGTGGTGTCCAGACCGCCGACAATACCGGCTCTGGCCAGGGCTGAACCGGCGGCATAACTGCCCTGGTGCACGGTTCCCCGGTGGCACTGGGTCAGGTTGACGATCAGCTTTCCGGCTTCGGTGGCCCGGGCGAAGGTATCCAGCAGAGCCTGGTCACCGTCCGGACCATTGCCGGTGCCGTAGGTGCGCAGAATAAAGGCGTCCATGGGCTGGTTTAATGCCGATTCCATCCAGCTGGCGGTAATACCCGGGAATAATTGCAGGGTGGCCACATGGGTATCGGAATCACAGTCCAACAGGAATTTTTCCGGTGCTTCCGGGCGCCAGAGCAGGGTTTCGTTCAGCTCGACATTGATGTCCGCGCGGCCCAGCCAGGGGTAGTTGGGGCTGTCAAAGGCATCAAACAGATAGGCGTTCAGTTTGCGGGAGCGGTTACCCCGAAGCAGTCGGCCATTAAAGTACAGGCAGACTTCCCGGATGCGATCATCGGCGGCCATGGTCAGGGCACCGACAAGGTTCTCAAGACCGTCAGTACGGGCTTCGCACAGGGGGATCTGGGAGCCGGTAAAAATAACCGGTTTTTTCAGGTTCTGGAGCATAAAGGAGATCATGCTGCAGGAGTAGGCCATGGTGTCGGTACCATGAAGGACCACGAAACCGTCAAAGTCCTGGTAGCGACTGGCGATGTCAGAAGCGATCTGTTTCCAATTATCTGGACGGATGTTGCTGGAATCAATCAGCTGTTCATATTCATGGAGTTCAAATTCCGGCAGGCTGGCCATCACATCCGGTGGCAGTTTTTCCTCCAGCAGGCCCATCAGGTTATCGCCAGGCACATAGCCAGACTCTGAAGGGCGCATGCCAATGGTTCCGCCAGTATAAGCAACGTAAATTTTCTTGCTCATTGATGCTTGTATCCTAGGAAAAAGTCCTGAAAATCACTCCCCGGGGGGAGTAGGGCGAATCACTTTTCTTTATGACAGGCACTGAGAACCTTTCATAAAGAGGTACCGATAAATCTTTGATCATTTACCGTGAAAACAGTTTGCATCCCTGTTGTTCATAGGGAAGGAGCAAACTGTTTTCTTTCGCTATGGCTATTTGAGTTTAATTCTATCATCTCCGGTCCGGTTCGCGGTTTGATCTGTAGCATCAAAGGATCCTGGGTTCACAAAATCGCTCTGGGCTAAAAAAAGCGCCACCGTTAAATAGGTAGCGCTTTTGCCAGGGTTGGCCGGAGTTGATTAGCAGGTTCTTCAGGCCGTTGCCAGGTTACCCTGAACGTCCTGCTTTGAAGCAGCTGCTTTGACATACTTGCCATCAGCCGGACGGAATTTGCCCAGGTAGGCGAAGGTGATCACCAGGCCGATGCTGATAAAGCTCATCCACATGAAGGGGACGTAAGCGAAGGTGGATACACCCAGCAGGCCCGCCATGAAGATACCGTTGTCAGACCAGGGCACCATACCAGAGGTCAGGGTGCCACCGAACTCGGCGCTTCTTGAGAGCATCCGGCGGTCAACGCCCATGCGGTCGTAGTTACCGGACATGATCTTGGGGGTCAGGATCAGGGATACGTACATGGCAGAGCCGAATACGTTGGCCAGGAAAGCGGTGACCACTGTGTACACAGTCAGGTTGCCTTCATTGGTGATCCGGTTCTCGAACTGGCTGGCAACGGTTTCCAGAATGCCCACCTTGTCCAGCAGGCCGCCAAAGCCCAGGCCGAAGATAATAACCGCTACGGAGCCCAGCATATTGGACATGCCACCCCGGTTAAGAATGTTATCCAGGAAGGCGTTACCGGAGTCAACGGTCAGAGGAGACCAGAGGGCACCCATGGCTTCTACGGGAGTGCGGTCCTGGAACAGAATCGCCCAGATCATTCCCAGTGCGGCACCCAGCATAATGACTGGATAGGATGGAAACTTCTTGGCCAGCAGGGTCAGGACAATGGCCACCGGCACAAAGGCCATGATGGAAATGTTGAAGTTAGCGTCCATCAGGGCCATGACTTCCTGCACCTGGTGCATATCGGCATTACCACCGAACTGGAAGCCGTAGACAGTGAAGGCCAGGCCGGTCAGCACATAGGCGGTCAGACTGATGGGCAGCATACCTTTGATGTGGTCAACAATCTCAACGTCAGACATGGAGGAGGCCAGGATGACACTGTCGGACAGGGGAGAGAGCTTGTCTCCGAAGTAAACACCGGACAGGATGGCACCGGCAGTCACTGGCGCGGGAACCCCCAGACCCTGACCAATCCCCATCATGGCAATACCGGCGGTACCGGCAGCACCCCAGGAGGTACCTGTTGCCAGGGCGGTCATGGAGCAGATGACCATGGTGGCCAGCAGGAAGATGGAAGGGTGAATGGTTTTCAGACCGTAGTAAATAATGGAAGGAACGATGCCTCCGGCGATCCAGGTACCCACCAGGGCGCCTACTGCGATCAGGATCAGAATGGCGCCGGTGCCTTTGAAAATGCCTTCGGCAGCCGCCTTTTCAAGATCTTTGTATTGATGACCCAGCTTGACTCCAAGAGCCATGGCCAGGAACCAGCCGATGCAAAGTGCCAGCTGGATAGGAAGGTCTAGCTTGGCGGTGAAGGCAAATGCCAGAACCAGGAAGGTGCCAAGAACCAGGAAAACCTGTCCCATAGATGGCAGCTTGATTTTCTGCTCCATTAACGAACTCCGTGGATTGTGTTAATCGATGTTAGCGTGGCGCCTATCCTATAGATTTGGCGCGATCATTTTTTGATCTGTGTCAGAAAACGCTTCCAAATATGCTTACAATTTGTTGAAAAAGAAAGGAAAAGCGACTTCGGTCTCTTTTTATATTAGCGTGATTTTATAGGTTAAATGTGCAGCAGGCTGGGTGTATATTCTTTGTACGGTGCAAAAAATACTCATTCATTTGGAGGGTTGATAAAGAAGTCTTTGGTGGTTGTGCGTACCATCCGCAATGGTTTCAGCAGCCGTTACCGTTAATGAAAAGGTTTGCCTGAAGCTGGTTGAAATTGATAACGGAGCGTATCCTTAACCCTGCTGACCGTCACTGTACATTTCTGCATTAAAGAGGTGGTTACTGATGGATATCCTTCATCCCGAAAGGCTGGAACCCCATATTCTGGTAGGCATAATGAATGAACGCCTGCGGCTGGGCTGTAGTGGACTTGAGCGGTTGTCGGAAGATCTGGGCCTTCCGGTCAAGCAGATGGAGAGAATGATGCGGCAGATCCACTACCATTACCTGTAGTAGTTCAGACCTGATCTGACAGTCACCGATTTTTCAGAGGGTGTCTGTCAGGTCAAATTCAGGCTACAAATTTTTCCTTCCAGATCTCTTTGCCATCTATCAGAGTTTCCATTGGCGTTCTT
>NZ_JBLYZI010000096.1:0-23659 GCF_057680865.1 Endozoicomonas sp. Z74 | reverse complement strand
TGATTAGTATGAATCATAAGGGTTACCTTTTTACGATTTAGATTTCAGTGATTTCACCCTCTATCTAAATCGGTAACCCTTCCCTTTTTTGAAGAGGGAATTGTCAGATCAGATCTGAACTAATGCATATTAACAACAGCCGTTTTTTTAACCGGTCTTGCTGAAAATATCTTTATCGGCATTCTTCCCGATGTTGCAAAGGGGTTGTCTGTTACAGAAACAGAAGCCGGTTCTATTATTTCTGTATTTTCGCTGACATACGCCCTTTATGCCCCTTTTGCTGCGGTAGTAGCATTTCGTGTACACACAAAAGTTGCTCTCCTGACCTCTCTGGCAATTTTTACAGCTGTCAACCTGCTGGTTATGGTCCCGGGCACGGGGTTGCTATTAATAAACTGTTCAAGGGTAATCAATGCAATCGTTTGTGCTCAAATTTCAGTAAGTGCAGTTATTTGTGCAGTAAGCCTGGTTACAGATCATTTTAGAGCCAGAGCTATTGGATTAGTTTATTTGGGTATCAGTGGATCGACATTTCTGGGGGTGCCTGTGGGAGTTTGGATAACCCACATGAGCAACTGGCGGGTAACAGGACTTGCCATGGTGTTGCTTGGTGCAGTTACCATTTATTTGGTTTCAGAAAAGTTGCCATACGTAAAAACAGTAAAAAATGAAGGCAGCCCGACCCGGTTATTTACCGCTCACCTAAAAGATATAAAGCAGCTGCTAGGGCAACTTGTTTCAATTCTGTTTATAGCGGGTCATTTCATACTCTTTACATACTTAACATCCTTCTCTGGCAATAAAGGTTTTAGTGGGCCTGAAGTGGAATCCTTTATCTTTACTATCTTTGGCATCTCAGGGGTTGCAGGCGGAATACTTGCGGGTACTTTCTCTGACCTGATAGGAAGAAAAACGGCCTTGATCACAGTCCCAGCCCTCTATATTTTGGCGACTTTCCTGTTGAGCATATCCAAAGACCCCATTATGTTTTTCTGTAGCTTATCATTCTGGGCTGCGGCTAGCTGGTCTATATCTCCGGTTGTACAAAGTTACCTGATAGATCTTGCAAGGAGCCCCAGAGATGTTGTTATTGGTGTTAATACCAGCGCAATGCACCTTGGTGTAGCAATTGGTGCGACTGTGGGTGGGAGGTTACTTATTAGCAAAGATCTTTCCAGCCTTCCTTGGGGAGCGATTGGCATGGCTCTATCTGCCCTGGTATTTGCCCTGTTATCCATAGCTCTTTATTCTGGCTCAACTGGGTCTCCCGAATTGTCTGCCGAATGAGGGGGGTGTACACCGAAAAGTAGTGCATTTTATGAGCAGCGAACTTTTCGTAGGAATGGGCACGCATTTACATTTCAGCCTTAAAGGAATGATCCAGGCTAAAGGGCAATTAACAGAAAAAGACACCGGTCAGTTTCCGGTGTCCATTCATTGTTCAAAAGAAGCTTTTTTCACCCATCCATGTGAACGTCAGGTGGCTGCTGAAACTATCGCAGCTCTCAGGCCATCATAATCCGTGATTGACGGGTACTGGGGAAATTCAGCAATGACGTTTTCCGGCGCTTTAAACAGAAAGCCTGCATCCGCTTCAGCCAGCATGGTTGTGTCATTATAGGAATCCCCTGCTGCCAGAATACGGTAGTTCAGACTTTTCAGGGCTTTGACCGCCGCCCGCTTCGGATCTTTCTGCCGCAGGCGGTAACCGGTGACTTTCCCGGATGGGTCTACTTCCAGCCGGTGACAGAACAAGGTTGGTCGTCCCAGTTGAATCATGAAGGGGTCAGCAAACTCATAAAACGTATCGGAGAGGATGACCAGCTGGAAGCAGGACCTGAGCCAGTCAACAAATTCAACAGCACCTGCCAGGGGCTTCATACCCCGGATAACCTCCTGGATTTCATTAAGCCCCAGGTTGTGTCGCTCAAGAATCCCAAGCCTCATGGTCATGAGTTCGTCATAGTCAGGAATATCACGGGTGGTCGCCCTTAACTCGTCAATCCCTGTCTGTGTCGCAAATTCTATCCATATTTCAGGAATCAACACCCCTTCCAGATCCAGGCAGACGACATCCATCACCTATACTCCCCATTGTTCAATTTGGTTACGGGAGGAATATAGCACAAACACCTATAAATATAGGCAATAATTCTATAATCGCATAAAAAGCCGTTGCTAGAATAGACGGTCACGGTTACCCATCCAGGGCTGAATCAGGAGACATCATTTATGAAAATCACCATGGTCAAGAAAGTCATGGCTGACGGCAACCTTTGCAAAAAATGCCTTGAGGTACAGGAAAGACTGGAAAAGTCCGGCTATGTGGACCGGATCGACACCTTTGTCACCGCCGTGGAAAATGACCCCTCAAGCCCGGGCGCCCTCTTGGCCGACATGCATCAGGTCAACAAGGCGCCCTTCTTTATCGTGGAGCAGGAAGGCCAGGAGCCGGTGATTTACACCATTTATTTCAAGCTGGTGAAAGAGGTGCTGGAGAAAGCGGCCTGATGCCCTGCAGTACAGCAAACCCTGCCGGGCTTAAAACCAGGTCATCATGGTCAACGGGTGGGCAACTGAACATGAGAAAACAGCTCATCCACCTCGGCCTTGTTATGACGGAGAATCGCTTCCTGCACAACATCTTTGGTCAGATGGGGTGCGAAGGCTTCAATAAAGTCGTACATAAACCCGCGCAGGAAGGTGCCACGACGAAAACCGATCTTGGTGATACTGGGTTCAAAAAGATGGTCTGCATCCAGAGCCACCAGATCAGAATCCAGTTCCGGGTCGTAGGCCATCTTGGCAACAATACCCACTCCGAGGTTGAGCCGGACATAAGTTTTGATCACATCAGCGTCAGTGGCCGTAAAAACAACACGGGGCGACAGCCCCTCATTCATAAACGCTTCGTCCAGTTTGGAGCGCCCGGTAAAACCGAACACATAGGTCACCAGTGGATGATGGGCAATGTCCTTGAGGCTCAACTCGGATACCTGGGCCAGGGGATGATCTTTTGGGACCAGGACACAGCGGTTCCAACGATAACAGGGCATCATCACCAGGTCATTAAACAACTCCAGAGCCTCGGTGGCGATGGCAAAGTCAACGGATCCGTCTGCAGCCATTTCAGCAATCTGGATCGGAGTACCTTGGTGCATATGCAGCGCAACATCCGGGTACTGGGTAATAAACTGGTTAATAATGGGAGGAAGAGCGTAACGGGCCTGGGTATGGGTGGTGGCAATGGAGAGGCTACCCTTGCGTTCATCACTGAACTCCTGTGCCACCTGCTTGATGGACTCAACCTTGCGGAGGATTTCCCCCGCGGTATCAATGATTTTTTCGCCGGCCGGAGTGATTCGAGTCAGATGTTTGCCGCTGCGGGCAAATACTTCAACACCCAGTTCATCCTCAAGAAGTCTGATCTGTTTGCTGATACCGGGTTGCGAGGTGTATAGACTCTGCGCAGTAGCTGATACGTTGAGGTCATGGTGGGCAACCTCCCAGATATAGCGCAGTTGTTGCAGCTTCATTAGATGGCCTCCGGTCAGGCGGGTTGTACTGACAAAATGCGAGTGGTGTTACCGAATTCGTTAGTTCTATAAAGCATAAAAGAATGAAATTAAATTCTTTTCCAGAATACTAGCCAGTCAATATAGTTACCAGCGAATCATGAGTTTTTAGTCATATTTTCAAACATCGTCTGAGCTACTTATAACTTTAGACCATATATTTAAGGGTGCTTATGGACTTTCCAACATACATGGCAGCCGGCGCCGGGGTGGGTTTTGCGGTTGGCCTGACAGGCATAGGAGGGGGTTCACTAATGACTCCTCTGCTGCTGCTGTTTGGTTTTCCGGCCCACATTGCTGTTGGAACGGACCTGATGTATGCAGCCATCACCAAGTCAACCGGTGTCATTGTCCACCACCGCCAGCAAAGCATTGACTGGAAACTGGTGGCAACCCTCTGTGCCGGCAGTCTGCCTGCCGCTGCTCTCACCATCGTTATGCTCAGGGTTTTCTTCGACGGAAGCGCTGATTATAGCCCGATCCTTACACTATGCCTTGGGATTATGCTGATTCTCACATCAGTGGCTCTTATTCTCAGCCCTTTCATTCAACGATGGCAGCTGGCCAGTGATTCACTGATCCCGGAAAAGCACCTGCTGCCAGTAACACTCCTGGCCGGACTTCTTCTGGGAGGACTGGTAACACTTTCATCGGTAGGGGCTGGCGCTCTTGGTACTGCCGCCATTATTCTGCTTTACCCTCTTCTGAAACCCGTGAAGGTGGTTGGCAGTGACCTGGCCCATGCCGTTCCCTTAACCCTGGTGGCAGGCATGGGGCACATGTGGCTGGGAAACGTAGACTTCATGTTGCTGGGCAGTCTGCTCATGGGGTCAATACCCGCTATATATATTGGAACCATCGTTGGGAAAAAATTGTCTGATCAGTTAATGAGATCCATATTAGCCCTGATTCTGCTCATGCTGGGAGTCAGTTACCTTTTTTAACGGTTCAGGCTTGCAGGGTAACGGTACTTTGAATAAAGTGAAAACCCTCATAATCCTAGTGGAATATGCATAACCAGCAGCAACTGTGATCTGGGGGCTGTAATTTTGTCCGGAATGGGTTTGTTTAAGTCAGGAATGAAGTTCACCCTGACCCACTTGACCGGGAGAGTTTGACTTTACAATGAGAGTGCGTGCATGGCTGTTTTACCCATTGAAGACCTGAATATAGAGTCCCAGGAAATTCTGGTGACTCCGGATCGCCTGAAAACAGAAGTTCCTGTCTCTCCTGCAGCGGCAAAAACCGTCTCCGAGAGCCGTGAAGTGATCCGCAATATCCTGGACGGCAAGGATCACCGCCTGTTTATTGTGATCGGTCCCTGTTCAATTCATGATGTTGAGGCCGCCAAGGACTACGCCCGGCGCCTGAAAGAACTGAGTCAGGAACTGGACGACACTCTTTATCTGGTCATGCGCGTCTATTTTGAGAAACCCCGGACCACCGTTGGCTGGAAAGGCCTTATCAATGACCCCCATCTCAACGACTCATTCAAAATTGAGGAAGGGCTCTATATCGGCCGCCGCCTGTTGATGGATGTGGCAGAGATGGGAATACCCGCCTCAACAGAAGCCCTGGACCCCATTTCACCCCAGTACCTTCAAGACCTGGTGGCCTGGTCTGCCATTGGTGCCCGAACCACTGAGTCCCAGACCCATCGGGAAATGGCCAGCGGTCTCTCTTCATCAGTGGGCTTTAAAAACGGGACGGATGGAGGACTGGAAGTGGCCATCAACGCCCTGCAGTCCGTTTCCAGCCCCCACCGTTTTCTTGGGCTGAATGGCCAGGGTCAGGTGGCAGTCACACATACAAAGGGCAATCCATACGGACATATTGTTCTGCGGGGAGGCAGCGGCAAGCCCAACTATGACTCCGTCAGTGTGGCTCTGTGTGAGAAGGAACTGGAAAAGGCCGGTATCAAGCCCAACATCATGGTGGACTGTTCCCATGCAAACTCCAATAAGGACCCTTCCCTTCAGCCATTGGTCATGGAAAATGTCACCAATCAGATTCTCGAGGGCAACGATTCTATTGTGGGCCTGATGGTGGAGAGCAATATTGGCTGGGGCAACCAGAAAATGCCGGAAGATCTGAAGGACCTTCAATACGGGGTTTCCATCACGGATGCCTGCATTGACTGGGAAACAACGGAAACCACTCTTCGCAGCATTCATGCAAAACTGAAGGATGTATTGCCGAAGCGAAAGCGGAGCTAATCCGGAGGGGAAAAAACCCCGATAGAACTCTTAAATAAGCAGCTCGAATTGTTCGGGCTGTTTTTCTTTCAGGCCTTCAGAAGTATTTTCATTTACTGACGGGTACACAGAGGGACTCAACCCCAGCGAGAGCTGGGATTCCGGGGGGGCTTCAGCGACCAGTTCTTCCCTGACCGGGTGGTTCTTTCGTTCAATGGGCATATTGCTGATGCGTCGATCCAGTATCGCCGAACAAATAAGGCAAACACCTGGAAGATGCTGGTTCACAAGCACCTCATAGCTGCACTCACCATGAAGCACCTCTGTACAAAGGGTCCGATCACTTCTTGATTCAATATCCAGGTTAGCCTCCACCAGATGGTGGACGTCACTGTCATCCCTGGTCAAAAAAAAGTTGGACAGAATACTCTGCTTATAACGCTTCACAGTTCCTTCAGGCTACAGGATAATTGGCGGTTACCAAGGGGAGATTTCCAAAAAAGGTCGGAAACGATACACCATATTTCAGCTCAGATATACCAGTATCTTTACCGCCTGGATAAAAATACCAGCATTTATCTTATCGGCCCCTTCAGGAAGGGTCAGCAGCAAAAGGCTGATACTGAATCTTGTTGATGGTCCAGATTTTGATGCCCCCAGGTGCTTTGACCTGAATCTCATCATCCACCTGTCGTCCAATCAGCGCCCGGGCCATGGGGGAGTCAATGGTGATGTGACCAAGGCTGACATCAATTTCATCCGCCCCGACAATACGGCACAGGAGCAACTCCCCTGCCTCGTTCTCAAGCTCAACCCAGGCGCCAAAAAACGCTTTTCCCTCCTGCTGTGGGGAGTACTCAATGACTTTCAGTACATCCAGGCGTTTACTCAGGTAACGTATCCGTCGGTCAATTTCCCTTAACAGCCGCTTCCCTTCTTTGTATTCAGCATTTTCACTGCGATCACCCAAGGCTGCCGCTTCAGACACGGCCTGGGTAATTTTGGGGCGCTTCACCCTCCAGAGGTATTGAAGCTCCTCTTCCAGTTTTTCTTTCCCTTCCCGGGTAATCAGCGGTGATTTCATGTCCGGACCATCAGGTCGACCGTCAGAGAAAGCTCAACTCAGCCTTATCCCTGGATGCGGCCTTACTTGTAAAACGCATTTTCCCGGTTGCTGTGATCGGTCACATCCCGAACCCCTTTCAGTTCAGGAATGCGCTCCATCAGGGTACGTTCCACACCGTCCTTAAGGGTAAGGTCAACACTGGCACAGCCCTGGCAGCCTCCACCAAACTGCAGGACGGCTACATCTTCATCCAGCTCCACCAGAGAAACCATTCCGCCGTGGGAAGCCAGCCCGGGATTAATCTCGGTCTGCAGGAAATAGTTCACCCGCATGTCCAGAGGGCTGTCCTCATTGACTTTGGGCATTTTGGCATTGGGCGCCTTGATGGTCAGCTGGCCACCCAGCTTATCCTCGGCAAAGTCCACCACGGCTTCATCAAGAAACGGTTCACTGACACCTTCTACATGGCAGTCAAAGTGGTTCAGGGCCAGTTTCAGGTCTCCTTCTTTTTCTTCACCCGGCTTACAGTAGGCCAGGCAGGTCTCTGCATGGGGCGTCCCCGGGTTACTGACGAACAGGCGAACCCCGATGCCCTCAACGCCCTGCTTCTCCAGCAACTGACCAAGATAGTTCTGCGCAGCTTCCGTGAATGTAATGTTCAAGTCGTGAGTACCTCTGTTAACTACAGGTGCATTCTATGATATTCCCGGGATGGATGAAATCCCCAGTGGACCACTGGGTTATTCATGGTTCAGGGGCTCACAGGAGTTCCATTTTCAGACAGCGCTGTTTAGGGCAAAATAGTGGGAATCACATCAAGGTGTACCCTATGACTGCCTCAGAACAACCCGTAATCAACGACCGGCCACTGGTGGGGGTTGGAATTGCCATTATACGCAATGGAAAAATCCTGCTTGGGAAAAGAAAAAATGCCCACGGGGAGGGAGAGTGGGCGTTCCCTGGGGGGCATCTTGAATACGGTGAAGAAGTAGAAGTCTGTGCCCGCCGTGAAGCCATGGAGGAAACCGGGCTTGAACTGGGTAAATGCGTTGTCGGCCCCTACACCAACAGCGTCTTTCACAGCCGGGGTAAACATTACGTTACCCTGATATTGATTGCTGAGTCTCCTGTGGGTGAAGCCATCAACCGGGAACCGGAAAAGTGCGAGTACTGGGAGTGGTTTGACTGGAACAACCTGCCCTCTCCCCTGTTTCTGCCCCTGAGAACCCTGGTTGAAAACAACTTCAACCCACTGGATTACCTGCCCTCTTCATGAAATAGAACACTGGTGTTTCTTTACGGAATAAGCGAGAATTATTCGCATTTACACTTGTAACGTCGTTGAGGTCAATGGATGAAAGAAACCATCAGCATTCTCGGTTGTGGCTGGTTGGGTCTGCCTCTCGGAGCAAAGCTCGTAGAGGCCGGGTATTCTGTCAAGGGTTCCTCCACCCGGGAGGAAAAAAGGGCAGTGATTCATGAAGCGGGTATGCAGCCCTGCCTGCTGACGCTGACACCGGAACCTGAGGGTGAGCTTGAGGCTCTTCTCAATTCCGATATTCTGTTTATCAATGTCCCCCCCGGCAAAGGCGATGGCAAGCCTCACTTTTATTTCCGCCAGATGGAGCACCTGGTGGCCCGGATTGAGTCATCCCAGGTCAGCAAGGTGATTTTTGTCAGCGCCACTTCCGTTTACCCCCAGGAAAACAGGGAAGTGACGGAAGAAGACGCCGTTCGCATCCAGTCCCCTTTTTCGGATACCGCCTGGCTGGATATTGAGGAACTGTTCACAAAAAACAACGCTTTTAAAACCACAGTCTTACGTTTTTCCGGCCTCATTGGCGGAGAATACCAGCCCGGTCGGTACTTTTCCGGAAAAGAGCTGGGAGGAGCGGATGACCCGGTCAATATGATTCACCGGGAAGATTGCATCCGGATCATTGAACAAATCATCCTGCAGAATGTTTTCGGTGAGACCTTCAATGCTTCTGCGGATGAACACCCTACCCGCAGGCAACTGTATACCCGCTCCTGTGAATTGATGGGTATTTCCCCTCCTCAGTTTATCGAAAAGCCCATGCCTTACCGGCTGGTTAACTGTGATAAATTGAAAGAGGCGCTAGGGTATCACTTTATTCATCCGGATCCGTTAGCTGCATTGGCCATTTAACAAACTCCATATCCTCTTTTCAAGAAACGCTTGATCTTGCACGTATGCAAAATCAAGCGTTTTTCACCACAAACCAATAAAACACAAAGCACCCTGAACTTTTGTCGATACCCTTTGTCTGACAGGAGTGCTTTAACAAACAGAAAAGCTGGTTAGTGGGCTTGTTCACTGAAAAACGGCTTTGTTGATTTACACTTTTTTACTGTTGTTAACTCTTGGGCAGCACCGATAAATAGTGCTGAGCCGGTTCAGTATTTTCGATATGAGCTAAATAACATACAGCCTAATAGCATTAAGCCGCAAAGAAAGAGGCTGGTATAACTGTCCAACGATTATGCAATATGGAGTGAAAGATATGAGTCAATTAACACAAGGAAAATCCCGGCGCGTCATGTACATCGAGAATAAAGAGGGCGGTATGAATGGTGTACCTGCACGAATAGGCTGGGTGACTTTCTCAAAAACCGGACGCAGTGTTTACTATCGTGACCTTACCTTAAAGCGAATGAAAGGTGGCGGTATCTCTGGTAATTTCTATGAAGAAAAAACCGGCAAAGAGTATTGGATTTCGGGTGTTAAGAAATCGGGCAGTAATGCTCACTGGGGCAAACCAGTGGAAATCCAGGTAGACGAAGACGCCATTGAAGAATATTGGGCAATTAGAGAAGGTCGTGCAACATGAAAAAGTGGTGCAGTTCGCTTCAGATTACCCCTCATATTGCATGGCCAGTTGTACGTAAGTCTAATCGCCCCTTCTCTGATTTATCAACCCCCGTTCAGGGACTGATAAATCAGTGTTCAAATAATATTTTTTAAAAGCTAACCCGTTTTATACCAGCTCAACTGGTCATGAAGCGTCACCACACTACCCACAATAATCAGAGTGGGCGCTTTCACTTTCTCATTTTCAATCCGCTGATTGATGGTTTCCAGCGTTCCGGTAAAGACTCTCTGGTTTTCTGTAGTGCCCTGCTGAATCAAGGCAACCGGTGTATTCCTGTCACGACCGTGGGCCATCAACTCCTGACAGATCCGTGGCAACCCGAGAAGCCCCATATAAAAGACCAGGGTCTGCCCTGGGTCCAGCATTTCACTCCAGTTCAGGGAATAACTGCCATCCTTTAAATGCCCGGTTACAAAACGCACCGACTGGGCATGGTCCCGATGGGTCAGGGGAATCCCCGCATAACTGGCACAACCAGAGGCTGCGGTAATACCGGGCACCACCTGAAACGGAATTCCCTCACTGGCCAGAGTTTCTATCTCCTCCCCTCCCCGGCCAAAAATAAAGGGATCTCCCCCTTTAAGACGAAGCACCCGCTTTCCCTGTTTAGCCAGTTCAGCCAGCAAAGCGTTGATCTCTTCCTGGGGACGTGTGTGACGATCCCGTTTCTTTCCCACATAGATATAATCCGCATCCCGACGACACAGGGCAAGCACCTGCTCCGACACCAGCCGGTCATGGAGCACCACATCCGCCTGCTGCATTAACCTCAGGGCTTTAAAAGTCAACAGGTCCGGGTCACCAGGCCCTCCTCCCACCAGGTACACTTCTCCTGTCTTTTGCGCTTCTGTGGCTTCCAACTGGGCAACCAGCATCCGACGGGCCTGATCAATATTTCCCGCCAGGGCCTGCTCCGCCACCGGGCCCTCAAACAGTGTTTCCCAGAAATATCGCCGGTCATTGATTTTCTGAAATTTCTCCTGCACCAGCTGACGACACTCACCCGCCAGGGCTGCCAGGCGACCAAAGCCCTGGGGCAGGATGGTTTCCAGTTTCTGTCGAAGCAGCCGGGCCAGTACCGGAGCCTTGCCGCCTGTTGAAAAGGCAACGACCACGGGAGAGCGGTCAACAATGGCGGGCATCACCGCATTTCCGGCGTCGGCATCGTCCACCACATTGACAAAAAGCTGCCGGCTTTGGGCCGCTGCTGACACCCGCTGGTTCACCCCGGAGTCATCCGTTGCGGCAATCACCAGACAGACACCCTGAACATCACGATCCTCAAAGCCCCTTTCAATCAACTGATGGCCGGGACCGGTCAGAACCGCCCTGATATCATCACCAATGTCCGGTGCGACCACTCTTATACAGGCCCCGGAAGCCAGTAATAAACGTACTTTCCTGAGCGCTATGTCCCCACCACCCACCACCAGGCAAAGCTGGTTACGAACTTGCAGAAATAATGGCAGATAATCCACGTTATTCTCTTTGTTATTACGTTCTGTACTTTCTTTCACTGTCGATGCATGTTCTACCCGACAGGCGCCTTTTACACTGAAGTCCGATTCTATCAATAACGAGGGTTTGTAAGATAACAACAAATTTTCATTTTTTATTCTTTCAGGTTATAAAGCAACGGCGGACCCAGAAGGTCATGGCACAGTCCATGACGTTAACTTGAGTGACGACAACCCTCGTACCAAAACAAGAGTCAACAACAGGGTCACTGCCGTCAGGAAAGGAATAGCAAACAGTGGGTGGCCAAAATAAAGGTCATAGTTGTAGATGGGCCACAGAATCAGCGGGTGAAGAAGGTAAATTCCAAGGCTGTACCGGCTGAGGGTAGCTGCCCCCTGGCGAACCCAGCCGGTCAACCGGTCGCCGTAGGATTTGACCAGAACAAACACCATGGTCGCCACCATAATCACATTGGGGGTCTGGTAAGAGAGAAACAGCCCCATGGAGTAGCGCTCTTTCTGGGTACTCAGCCAGTAAACCCCACCCTGGGTGGCGATAATCGCAGCAATGCCCCCAAGAATGATCCACGGACGATAGCGGCTCAGATCGTAATTCATCAGGTAGTAGCCCAGCATCAGATAGCCACCGTACAGAAACAGGTCAATCTGCAGGATATTGTCGATTCTCAGAAAATAACTGAGGGAGAGCAGCAGCCACCCGGCAATCATGCCCAGCACCACCCGATGGGATACCGATTGCACCAGGGGCTTCAGTAGCGGAATCAGAAAATAGAGGGGTATAAAGTAATAGTAAAACCCCAGATGATACCAGCTGGCCTCAACAGGTATGGCCTCAAAGGTTTCCAGGGCGACAGTAGACTGGTAACTGAAATCCCCCTGCAATCCCGAAAGCAAGGCATAGATCCCGGTCCAGAATAAAAACGGGACCAACACCTTGGCCAGTCGTCGTCGGATAAAATACCCCGGACGTATTGGCCTGGGGTCACTGAGAAAAAGCCCACCGGTAATCAGAATAAACACAGGAACCGCCCACCGGGAAGCAGCGTTGAAACTGGTGGCGGTAAACCACTGATCCATGGGGATCTGGCCATAAAGCTGCCGGTAAGGTCCCAGCACATGAATAACCACCACCGCTATTGCCGCAACGGCCCGCAGTACATCCAGATAAAACAATGGCTTTACTTCTGTTTTCATCTACCCGCCCCCAACCTGTACTCTGATTGCAGAATCATCACTGCTGCAGCCCGGCTCAGGCAGTGAGTTCAACCGCTGCCATAAGCATAAATCCGAACTACTGTCCAAGGTGCTTATGCGAGTACAGTTCAAACAATTATTGTCGATATAACCTTTCCACCAGAATACTAACAAGCTGTCTGCATGACGACCCCTGACTCTTACCAAACACTTTCAAATAAGGCGTTTTTACGCCAGCTCTGGCAACTGGCACTGCCCATTTCCCTGCAGTCGATGATGTTCTCGCTGCTGGGCCTGGTTGACATCTTTATGGTGTCGCTGCTGGGTGAAACCGAAGTGGCTGCAGTGGGGCTGGGCAACCGGATCTTTTTTTTCAATATGATTCTGGTGGCAGCCCTGGGCGGCGGCATGAGCATTCTGGTGGCCCAGTTTATCGGTGCCCGCCATATGAATGGCATGCGTCGTACACTGGTACAGACGATACTGGCCTCCCTACTGATCACCCTGCCCTTTGTCATCGGTTATCTGCTGTTTCCGGAACAGATTCTGGAATTGGCCAGCGAGGACAGTGAATTGATCCGCCTGGGCAGTGAATACCTGGTGATCACTGCGCCCTCCTTTTTGTGCATCGCCCTGACCATTCCCCTGGAAACGCTGTTAAGGGCCAACAACGATGCCAAGACACCCACCCGCATCGGTTTTATAACCATTGCCATCAATGTCGCCCTCAACTACCTGCTGATCTATGGACACATGGGTTTCCCCGCCCTGGGGGTAGCCGGCTCCGCCTGGGGAACGGCCCTGGCCCGGGTAATCCAGATGTTTCTGCTTATTTACTACATCCGGAAAGTTCGCTCCAGCCTGGTACCGGTTCGGACCGACTTTTCTGAATCCATGAACACCCGGCACTGGCGAAAGTATCTGGCCATTTGCATCCCCATGCTGCTGCAGGACGGGCTCTGGTCGTTCGGTTTGATCATCTACAATCTGATTTTTGCCCAGATGGGAGTGGTAGAGCTGGCGGTGATGAGCGCGATCTCATCGGTGGAAGGTGTACTCATCTCTCTGTTTATCGGGTTTGCCATTGCCGTCTCCATCATTCTGGGTAAGGAGCTGGGCGCTGGTCAGTTTGACCTGGCCTGGAAACAGGGACGGCGGTTCCTGATCGTTGCCCCACTGATTGCCCTGGGCATCGGGTTACTGATGCTGGTATTCAGCCAGGATGTGGTGAGTCTGTTTGGCAAGTTTCAGGGGGATACCCTGGCCCTGGCCAGCGATATTCTGGTGATTGCCGGCTTTGCCCTCTGTATTCGGGTGATCAATCTTACCGGTATTGTCGGTATCCTCCGCAGCGGCGGCGATGTCAAAGCCACAGCAGCCATCAATATCATCGGCATGTGGGGCGTAGGCATTCCCCTGGCCTGGGCAGCGGTGAACGTCTGGCACATGCCTCTGTATCTGGTGTTTGTGATGGTGCTGATGGAAGAAGTGACCAAAGCGGTTCTGGTGCTTTACCGGGTGGTAGCCCGCTGCTGGCTGAAAAACCTGGTGGTGGAAAAAGAGGTCTGAACTGCAGCGTAAGTTCTGGATTGATCTTACCTGGAGAGGATGGGTTCCCATGGGATGCATGGAAACCCGGAGTACTGCGCAAGCCCTGGAATCAGTCAATCACTTCCAGGCCGCCCATATAAGGCTGCAGGGCTTCAGGAATATGAATACGCCCTTCAGCATCCTGATAGTTTTCCAGAACCGCCACCAGAGTCCGTCCCACCGCAAGGCCCGAACCATTCAGGGTATGCACCAGCTCCGGCTTGCCAGTCTCATTGCGGAAGCGTGCTTTCATGCGCCGGGCCTGGAAGTCCAGACAGTTACTGACAGAAGAAATCTCCCGATATTGATTCTGGGCAGGCAGCCACACTTCAAGGTCGTAGGTTTTTGCCGCCCCAAACCCGAGATCACCACCACAAAGAGCGACCACCCGGTAGGGAAGCCCCAGCTTCTGCAGGATCGTTTCGGCATGACCGGTCATCTCTTCCAGGGCTTGGAAGGACTGCTCCGGATGCACTACCTGCACCATTTCCACTTTTTCAAACTGATGTTGACGGATCATGCCCCGGGTATCCCGGCCATAGCTTCCTGCTTCACTGCGGAAACAGGTAGTATGGGCTGTCAGTTTCAGGGGCAGCTGGTCAGCCTCAACAATCTGCTCACGGACCATGTTGGTCAGTGTAACTTCAGCAGTAGGAATCAGATAGAACAGCTTTTGTTCAGTGCCAGTGTCATCATCACAGGCGGTCTTGAACAGGTCTTCACCAAATTTGGGCAACTGACCGGTACCATAAAGCGCTTTGTCGTGCACCAGCAGTGGCGTGATCACTTCCTGATAGCCATGCTCTGTGGTCTGAACATCCAGCATAAACTGGGCCAGAGCCCGGTGTAATCGGGCAATTTTTCCACGAAGCATGGCAAAACGTGCACCGGACAGTTGAGTAGCAGACTCAAAATCCAGGCCCAGGGGCTCACCAAGATCCACATGATCTTTAATTTCAAAGTCAAACTGGCGGGGTTCGCCCCAGGTGCGTACTTCTACATTGTCGTTTTCATCACGGCCTTCGGGCACGGAAGGATCCGGCAGATTCGGTACTTCCAGCAGCAGGCCGTTCAGCTCATCCTGCAACTGCGCCAGGGCCTGCTCATTGTCTTTCAGTTCGGCATTGACACGGTCCATCTGCGCCTTGAGTTCTGTGACATCACCGCCCTGGGCTTTCAGTTTGCCAAATGCTTTCGAGCCCGACTTACGCTCGCTCTGCAGCTGCTCTGTTTTCACCTGAAGCGACTTCCGGCGTTCTTCCAGGGCTTTCAGGCGATCAACATCCAGGGTGAACTGCTTCTTCAGAAGCGTGTCACGGACTTCCTCGGGATGGCTGCGAACGTATTTGGGGTCCAGCATAGGAACTTGTTAACCTTGTGTTTTAGGCATGAGTGTCTGAGGGGTTTGAAGCCGCCAAAGGCCGCTTCAAAACAAGCCTCTAATAATAAGGAATGGTGGCGGTTTCACAAGGGATTTTTTAGACTTCAGGCACTGCCAAGCATCATCCGTACTCCCTGATAACCCGCCCAGGTGCCAAACAGGCAGACCAGCACACTGGCCAGGATATAGGCAATGGCCTCTGGCAAACGGTCGGACTGGATCAACCGGAAAGCGTCCAGGGAAAAGGTGGAGAAGGTCGTCAGGGCTCCCAGCATCCCGGTAATGGCAAAATTCTTCCAGGCCGGTGGCAGCATGGCTTTTTCCACCAGGCAGTACCAGCCTATCCCGATCAGTACGGAGCCCACCACATTAACCGTCAGGGTGGGCAACGGAAATAACTGGGCATTTTTGGATTCCGCAAACAGCTGATAGACAAGGGCTCTAAGGGTTGCTCCCAAGGCACCGCCTGCGGCGATAATAAGGTAATGGTACATAGTGTCAGCTCAAACCTGATTTCTGGTTAACTTCTGTTGAGTTGGGTATTGTCGTGTTTTGGAGGGGTACTGAAATGAAAGCCAAGAAAATATGATTGGATAATATCGTTTAGAAAAAACATCATATCATCTTACCCCACCTGATCCAGGAGCCCTCTCACCGTATCGAATCCTGACGCCAAGACCGGACTATCCACTCAACGCTATATCTGTCGTCTTTTCATCTCACTGGAACTATCCAGCTCCCGTAACCTGGCCAGCTTTTCCCGGATTTTAATTTCCAGCCCACGGTCATTGGGTTGATAGTACTGACGGGGTTCCATCGCTTCCGGAAAATAACACTCTCCGGCCGCATAGGCATTGGGCTCATCATGGGCATAACGGTAGCCATCGCCATACCCCAGATCCCCCATCAACCGGGTGGGGGCATTGCGAAGGTGCAGCGGCACTTCCAGGGAGGGGTTTTCACGAACATCGTCCAGCGCCGCCTTCCAGGCCTTGTACACGGCGTTGCTTTTAGGGGCACAGGCGCAATAAACCGTGGCGTGGGCCAGGGCCAGCAACCCTTCCGGAGCCCCCAGGCGCTCGAAGGCCTGCCAGGCATTGACGGCAATTTCCAGGGCCCTGGGATCGGCATTGCCGATGTCTTCGCTGGCTATGGCCACCAGTCTGCGGATCACGTAGAGAGGGTCCCCTCCCCCATCGACAATACGGGCGGCCCAATATAAAGCCCCATCAGGATCTGAGCCCCGGACTGATTTGTGGAACGCCGATATGGTGTCATAAAAGGCATCCCCACCCTTGTCAAAGCGACGGCCTCCGTCTCCAAGAATGGCCTGGACCGTTGTTGCCGTTATAACGCCCTGCTCTGCCAGGTCAGCGGCCACCTCAAGGGTATTCAGCACTTTTCTGGCATCCCCGTCCGCATAACGAACCAGAATATCCCGGACATTCTCCTCCAGAGTCACCCCCTGAGCACCCAATCCGCGGATCGGGTCGGCCAGAGCCTGATCGATGACCTGGCCAATGGCGCTTTCATCAAGGGGTTTAAGCACATACACCCGGGCTCTGGAGAGCAGCGCGTTATTCAATTCGAAAGATGGGTTTTCCGTGGTAGCACCGATAAAAATCACCGTCCCATCTTCAATATGGGGCAGAAAAGCATCCTGCTGGGACTTATTAAAACGGTGTACCTCATCCACAAACAGGAGGGTTTTACGCTGTCTGAACTGCTGCTCATCTCTGGCCCGGGCCACCGCCGCACGGATGTCCTTGACGCCACTGAGCACAGCCGACAGTGTTTCAAAGTGGGCATCACTCAGCTGGGCAATCAACCGGGCCAGGGTGGTCTTGCCCACACCGGGAGGCCCCCAGAACACCATGGAGTGCAGCATTCCCTGTTCCAGGGATTCCCTCAGGGGTTTTCCCCGGCCCAGAATGTGCTCCTGCCCCAGGTACTCTTCCAGAAGACGAGGCCTCATTCTGGCCGCCAGTGGCTCATAAGGGCTGGTCCCGGAGGCTGGCCCCGGCGGCTCATCAAACAACGAATCCATAACGCTCTCTTTAAGGACGAAAGGTTTTAATGAAGGAAAGGGAGCCTCAAGCGTCGCTCTCATCAATCACATCGAAACCTTCTTTTTTCAGCCGCTGAATATCCGGAACAAACAGGGCATCCTTGACCCCACCGTTGACTTTGACACTGGAGAAATCAATCCTGCGCTTGCCTCCCAGTGAATCCTTCAGGCTGATGGCTGACAGCTGCTGCCCGGCAAAATGGATATCAAGGCTCTCAAACAACTCGCTGGAAACTGCCGGGCGCAGGGTATAGACGACTTCTTTCCCATAATTCATACGCACCACCCGGTAATCTTTTAAAAAGCGCCTGGCATCACCACTGAGCAGCTGCACCGGGGTCGGCCCGGCACTAGCATCCTGCCGCTTGATCACCACCTGTTTGAAATCCGGGTCCAGCATCCAGATTTTGCCACCATGGGCAATGATTTCCTGGTCAAAAGGCTCGGTCACCTGCCAGCGAAACCGGTCCGGTTTTTTCAGCTGTATGATCCCCTTTTCCATTTTGGTCTGCCCTTTGCTGTCCACTGAACTCTGGGCAAACCGGGCACTGAGGGTATTGATTTTCTGCAGCTTGCTGGCCAGGGCTTCCGCTGCGACTTCATCGTGTTGAATCGAAGCCGGGGTGGAGCGGTCTGGCTTTTGACTGGCAGGAGAAGGGGCTGTATTGCCCACCGGGGCCGCTTGCAGCCCCAGCGAATAAAAAACTGTAAAAACAACAGGTAACAGCTGTTTCTTAATCATATGTTCAACTATCTACTCAGCGATAAATCTAAAAAATCAATACCCGGGCTGGATTTTGAGGACAACCTAACCGTCAGTTTTTCGGAGGAGGCGGTGCAATCACTTCCCGGTTGCCATTGCTCAGGGTCGGGCTGACCACACCCGCCGCTTCCATGGATTCGATCATCCGGGCCGCTCGGTTATAACCCACTTTCAATTTGCGTTGCACCGAGGAAATGGAGGCTCTCCGGGACTCTGTGACAAAGGCCACCGCCTCGTCATACAGCGGGTCCTGCTCACTGTCGTCCAGGCCACCGGAAAACGCGCTGCCTTCCGAGCCCCCTTCCCCGACACCATTGAGGATCTCATCCACAAACTCGGGACCCCCCCGCTTCTGCCAGTCCGCCACCACCCGGTGTACTTCATCATCCGCCACAAAAGCCCCATGGACACGGATCGGTACACTGGTCCCCGGAGGCAGGTAGAGCATATCTCCATGGCCCAGCAACTGTTCGGCGCCACCCTGGTCAATAATGGTTCTTGAATCAATCTTGCTGGACACCTGAAAACTGATACGGGTGGGCACATTTGCCTTGATCAGGCCGGTAATCACATCAACAGACGGCCGCTGGGTAGCCAGAATCAGGTGTATACCCGCTGCCCTCGCCTTCTGGGCAATACGGGCAATCAACTCCTCCACCTTTTTACCGACAATCATCATCATGTCAGCAAATTCGTCCACCACCACCACAATAAAGGGCAGGGTCTGCAATTCAGGAGGAGTATCTTCAGCGGATACCGGCTGGTAGAACGGATCGGTCAGGGGCTCTCCCCCCTTGATCGCTTCTTTCACCTTGCGGTTATAACCAGCAATGTTTCTGACCCCCAGATGGGCCATCAGCTTGTAACGCCTTTCCATCTCAGCCACACACCAGCGCAGGGCGTTGGCCGCTTCCTTCATATCGGTCACCACCGGAGCCAGCAAGTGGGGAATGCCGTCATAAATGGACAGTTCCAGCATTTTCGGGTCAATCATGATCAGCCGGACCTCTTCCGGGTTCGACTTGAACAGCATGGACAGCAACATGGCATTGATGCCCACCGATTTACCGGACCCTGTAGTCCCTGCCACCAGAAGATGGGGCATTTTGGCCAGGTCAACAATCACCGGCTGCCCGGCAATGTCATGCCCCAGAGCCAGGCTGAGAGGGGACTGGGCCTCATCAAAGGCTTTCGAGGCAATAATCTCACTGAAGAAGACGATCTCCCGGTCTTCATTGGGGATTTCAATGCCCATCACCGATTTCCCGGGAATCACTTCCACTACCCGCACGCTCACCACCGCCAGGGAACGGGCCAGATCACTGGCCAGATTGGAGATTTTGCTGGCTTTGGTACCGGGAGCAGGCTGGATTTCAAAACGGGTAATCACCGGCCCCGGATGAACGGCGACCACCTCAGCCTGGACACTGAAGTCTTTCAGTTTTAATTCCAGCAGGCGGGACATGGCATCCAGGGATTCCTGGCTCATTCCCTTACCAGAGTGCCTGGCCTCATCCAAAAGCGAGACAGCGGGCAACTGACCCGGGGGAACGTCATCCGTCTCTCCGTCAAAAAGCGTTACCTGCTTCTCTTTCAGGGCACGGGTACTGATGACCGGCGGTTTTGGCTTTTCGCTGATCAGCACTGGCGGCCGGCTTTCCCGGGCCTGGCGGTCCAGTTCCAACTCTTTGTCCCGGTCAATCTTGACCTTGGCCAGCGCACGCTGCTCTCTTTTTATTTCAATCCAGCGCCACAGGGACTGCAGCCACTCACTGAGCCTGGCTAACAGAAAGAGCGTACCCTGCCCGATGCGATCCATCAGCCGGAACCAGGAGAGATCGGTATAAAGGGTCAGCCCCGTCAAAAACAACGCCATCAGGATCAGTGTGCTGCCAGTGACGTTAAAGGCCGGTAAAAACTGATGAAGGATCAGTGTCCCCATAATGCCGCCACTGGAAGACGGAAAAAGGTTGTCCAGACCATGATAATGAAGAGATGCCAGGGCCGCACCGGAGCAGATACACAGCAACAGCCCACAGCCCCGGATCACCAGCAACCAGGGGGGCATCGACTGGGGCTGATGGCGATAGCGATAGACTCGCACCGCTTTGTAAACCAGGATCAGGGGGACCAGCCAGGCCAGAAAGCCGAACAGCGTCAGCAGCAAGTCCGCAAACCAGGCACCGATCCGGCCGGCACTGTTGGAAACGGAATTAGCCGCCCCCACGTAGGACCAGCCGGGATCCACTTTGTCATAACTGGAAAGGGCCAGAATCAGGAAGCTGGCCAGCAGTAACCAGCCAAACATAATCCCTTCCCGAACACGCAGGGAAATCCCCTCCATAACCGTTGCCTGACCGGAAGAGGAAGATACTGACCTTCTGGGTTGACGGTTCAGTTTACCGCGCTTTTTACTCACCGACTCTGTCATTGGCTCCCTGAAATAACGGAAATAAAAGGAATCCGGTCAAGATACCATGACAGCGAATCCATCCACAACGCCCTTCACGGTACGCTTTACCCATAACCCATGTACAAGCAGTATCGGCAGGGAAAGTCATGGCTGTTCATTGGCTACAGACATATCGTGGTATCGTAGAGACCTCAGTGTGAAAAACAGTGTACTCACCTCTTCCATAAGGAGCGTGCCACCCACTGTTTTTCCTTCGCTATAAGCATTGGTTATTTTACATGACAGGCTGACTGAATGATGAAAAGTGCGGTTCGAAAAGCTCTTCGCGGGGGAAAGCAGTTAACCCGACGGATTCGTGAAAAACCGGACTTTACCCTGGGTCTGCTGCTCTTCAACCTGACCGCCAGTATTGTCATCTCCCCCCTGATGCTGGACAACCAGTCCGCCGCCAGTACTCTGTTCGCCTGCCTGATGATTGCCAGCCTGGTACTGGTTCTCAGCGCCCTGACGGACAGCAGCCCAAGGGTCAGGCTACTGCTGGAAGTGAGTGGTCTTGCTATTGTGGTGCTGAGAATTGTTGCGGAATTTCAATGGGCTCCCCAGTGGCTGACTTATTTCACCCTGATCAGCAGTATGCTGTTCCATACGGGCATGATGCTGATGTTGATCCGGCACCTGTTCAGCCCGCTTCCCCAGCTGGAAAAGTTGCTGGCAGCCATCAACTTCTATCTGCTCACCGGGATCACCTTCAGCTATCTGTACCTGCTGATCAATCTGTTGAGCCCCGGTGCTTTTGACCTATCGGGACAGAACGTGTCCAGCTGGCCCGATTATCTCTATTTCAGTTTTGTCACCCTGACCACCCTTGGCTATGGCGATATCCTGCCCTTAAGCCCTCTGGCCCAGAGTCTTGTGACCCTGGAGGCGGTTATTGGAGTACTCAGCCCCACGGTAATGATCGCGCGGTTTGTAGGAAAGTAAACATGCAACATTCAGTTTACTTGCACAACAAAATACCAGGGATGGCGAACTGCTCGCCTTCCTTGATACGTAATTTTGTAATAACGATCACGTGCGCAGCCCCTGCAGCCTACCTGCAAGGGCTTTCATACGAATATCTACGAATGTCTTATTTCTCTACGGCCAGTATCTTCAGACGCTCCTTTTATCTCCTTGAGAACATACTATGGAATCCATACACGGGCACAATGTACTTAAGCTGGTTCGCGAACAGGAGCAGGCAATGGCGAAAGATGAGCTTCTGTCAAAACTGACCAGCGAGTTTGGTGCCGATGCCCGGTATCATACCTGCTCAGCCAGCGACCTGGATGCTGATACTCTGCTGTCAATGTTTCTCGAAAAGGGAAAGCTGGTTGAGCAGGACAACCGGATTCAGTTTCACGGGTGCAACTGCGGTTGTCATTGAAGGTCGTTAACTGATTGAAAGGCTGCCAGGCAGTGAAAGTCCATCTTCTGGCTGACTGAGTATTCCTGCTGGCACTGGCAGTTGCTCCACGGTAACTGCTCCTGCGTTGCTTTTATGCCTTTAGGTCCTGTGGGTACTAGCTCCCACATCCATGTGGTCGTGCATTTTCAGGATACAGTACGTCCCTGACATACCCTGAAAATTGCTCCTGCATTTTCAGGATACAGTACATCCCTGACATACCCTGAAAATTGCTCCTGTATTTTCAGGATACAGTACATCCCTGACATACCCTGAAAATTGCTCCTGCATTTTCAGGATACAGTACGTCCCTGTACATAAAATAAAACCGGTAGCAGGTACCGGTTCAAAACTCTTTACATTGTGCCTGTACATCTTCGTAGCCCGTGAATTACCTCCCCCGCAATCAAAGGCTTTTATCGGAGAACTCCCCCCTCATGTTCCCCTGCAGGCGTAGGCCATATTACGTATTGTCATTCCAGAGCATATTGATACAAATCAACATTACAGCTTACTGACAAAAGCCTGTAGCAAAAGAAAAAGAACGGAGTGCGTGTGTTTTCCGGTCAGGGTACACTTTCCCTCTTTCTTTCTGAACAAGCACCTTGGCGAGACCCTCCTGAATGGCCCTGAAAGCAACTATTTTCAAAGCATCGGTCAATATTGCGGATATGAACCGGCACTATTACGCTGATCACGAGCTCACCATAGCGCGACATCCATCCGAGAACGATGAACGGATGATGATCCGGCTTATGGCCTGGTTGCTCCATGCCTCAGACAACCTCACCTTTACCCGTGGAATCAGCACCGATGATGAACCGGATATCTGGTCCAGAAACCTGAGCGGTGATATTGAAACCTGGATCGACCTGGGACAGCCCGATGAAAAGCGCCTGAGAAAGGCCTGTGGCCGGGCAAAAAGCGTTGTGCTTTACAACTATGGTGGGCGCAGTGCAGATATCTGGTGGCAGCAGAATAACACCATGGTCAACCGGTTCAGAAACCTGGAAGTATATAATGTCCCTGCCAGTGCCAGCGATCTGGCGAGCCTGGTCACGAAGTCCATGAAACTTCAATGCACTGTCCAGGACCAGCATCTCTGGTTGAATGACGATCAAACCAGTATCCAGATTGATATCGAACCACGCTTTCCCAACTGAGCGGCTACAGCTACCCTGAATACAGACTTGAATACAATCCGTCTCTATTCGGGGTTACGCCATGTACAGACTGCTCTCTCTGATCTTTCTTCTGATTCTTCTGGTGGGTGCGGCTGCCAGAAGCCTCGACCTGTCGATCTATGAAGATGGCTATTATTTTCGCTACGAATTTCCAAGATTTGCACAAAACAGCTGGTTTCAGTTTGAAACAGGAAAGCGACAACTGTTCAGAGGAGTGATTGAAGATCTGAAGGCCCGAGCCAGCGAATAAGATCGCTGGCTCAGAAGAAAAGCATGAGATTATTTGCATTAGTTCAGATCTGATCTGACAATTCCCTCTTCAAAAAAGGGAAGGGTTACCGATTTAGATAGAGGGTGAAATCACTGAAATCTAAATCGTAAAAAGGTAACCCTTATGATTCATACTAATCA
>NZ_JBLYZI010000095.1:0-24180 GCF_057680865.1 Endozoicomonas sp. Z74 | reverse complement strand
AACCTTCTCAAGCTTGATACTTCAGTGAAGGCTGGTATCAAGAACAAACGTAAAACCTGTGGCTGGGATGAAGACTATATGATGAAAGTGCTTGGGCTGATTGATTCTTGATCATGTTTTTGCCCTGTCACCCACATAATCGTCATATACTCTCTAGCCACAATCAACCATGGCCTTACCATCCATATATTCAACACAAGCTGGTAGAGCCTGAATAATATTTGCCTCTATAATAGCCACCCAGATCACTGCTTTCAGGAAACAAAATGACCTACCGGGTGGCCATCAACGGCTATGGACGAATCGGCCAGTGCCTGCTTCGGGCGCTATACGAAAACGGTTACCGGCAGACGATAGGGGTCGTGGCCATTAACGAACTGGCCAATATTGAGACCCTGGCCTACCTCACCCGCTATGACACCACCCATGGACGTTTTCCCGCACGGGTTGACTGTGACGGGCAATCCCTTCAAATTGCCAATGATCGCATCCAGGTGTTCAATGAGCCCGATGCCCGTCAGTTAGACTGGACCAGCCTGGACATTGACCTTCTGCTGGAATGCTCCGGATCGTTTAAAGACCGCCAGACCGCTGAACTGCATCTGGAAAGTGGAGCGAAAAGGCTGCTTTTCTCCCAACCGGCACAACCGGATGTGGACGCCACCATCGTCTATGGCATTAATGAAGAAAGGCTGAGAGCGGAGCACCGGGTTGTCTCCAGTGCTTCCTGTACCACCAACTGCATCGTCCCAGTATTGAAAACGCTCAATGACACCCTGGGCATAGAGTACGGCTCCCTGACCACCATTCACTCCGCCATGAATGACCAGCCGGTGATCGATGCCTATCACCAGAACGATCTGAGGCTGACCCGCAGTTCACTGCAATCCATTATTCCTGTGGATACCGGCCTTGCCCGGGGAATCAACCGGCTGTTACCTGAACTGAAAGGTCGCTTCAAAGCCAGTTCAGTTCGGGTGCCTACAATCAACGTGTCGTGTATTGACCTCTGTGTGCAGGTCAACCGGGACACCAGCGAGGCGGAAGTTAACCGTCTGCTGGAGAGCGCAACCTATGGACGGCTTGAAGGCATTATGGGGATCACCAATGAACCCCATGCCTCAGTGGACTTTAACCACGATGCCCGCTCCTGCATTGTGGATGGTACCCAGACCCAAGTGACCGGTCAGCGACTGGTGAGGCTGCTCTGCTGGTTTGATAATGAATGGGGCTTTGCCAACCGGATGCTGGATGTGGCCGGGTACTGGCTGAAAACAGCCAAAAGCTGACCCGTCACTTAAGCACTTACAAACAACATTTATGAACACCACAACACCCCCGGAAATGCCGCTCCATGTTGCCTTTTGTTCACCCTTGAAATAGCCATTGATTCAGGTCAGATGCAGGCTGTAAACCGTATCTGGCGGTGTATTTATATGCTATTGTCCACGGCGATTTCTTATTGCTCCCGCTCATTTCGGGATCAGCATTCCCTGATCCGACCCGGCAGGAAATCACCTCGATACAGCCCCTGGCTTCCCTCAACTGGCGCTGTATTCAAACCCCAGTGAGCGGAGCAGCCTTGAGCAGGCTAAAAGCCCTGAACGTTACAAGAGGACTCTTCATGAACGTTTTGAAAATGACCGATCTGGATCTGGCGGGCAAACGCGTACTGATCCGTGAAGATCTCAATGTTCCGGTAAAAGACGGCAAAGTGACCAGCGATGCCCGTATCCTGGCTTCTCTGCCCACCATCAAACGGGCACTGGAAGCCGGTGCTCATGTCATGGCCACCTCCCATCTGGGGCGCCCCACTGAAGGCGAGTATGACGAGCAGTTTTCCCTGAAACCGGTGGCCGACTACATTGGCGAGCTGCTGGGCAAAGAAGTTCGCCTGATTAAAGACTGGGTTGATGGCGGTTTTGAGGTAGCAGCCGGTGAGCTGGTTATTCTGGAGAACGTTCGTTTCAACAAAGGCGAGAAAAAAGACGACGAAGCCCTGTCCCGTAAAATGGCAGCCCTGTGCGATATCTATGTAATGGATGCCTTTGGTACAGCGCACCGTGCTCAGGCTTCTACCCATGGTGTGGGTAAGTTCGCTGACGTTGCCTGTGCAGGCCCTCTGTTGGCCGGTGAACTGGATGCTCTGGGCAAGGCCATGGATAACCCTGAGCGCCCTATGACCGCAATCGTAGGTGGCTCCAAGGTATCTACCAAGCTGACCGTGCTTGAGTCCCTGTCCAAAGTCTGCGACCAGCTGATCGTAGGTGGCGGCATTGCCAACACCTTCCTGGCCGCTGCTGGCAAGAACGTCGGCAAATCCCTCTATGAAGCAGATCTGATTCCACAAGCTAAAGCCCTGATGGACAAGTGTGATATTCCCATGCCTGTGGATGTGGTCTGTGGCAAGAAGTTTGATGAAAATGAGCCTGCCGTCATCAAATCTGTGGATGAAGTAGAAAACGATGACATGATTTTCGATGTGGGCCCTGAAACCCAGAAGCTGTTTGCCAAAGTACTGACTTCAGCCAGAACCATTCTCTGGAACGGCCCGGTCGGTGTGTTTGAGTTCGACCAGTTCGGTGAAGGCACACACTCCATGTCTCTGGCCATTGCCCAGTCTGACGCCTTTTCCATTGCCGGCGGTGGTGACACCCTGGCGGCCATCGACAAATATCAGATCAAGGATAAAGTCTCCTACATCTCTACCGGTGGCGGAGCTTTCCTGGAATTTGTTGAAGGCAAGGTACTGCCCGCAGTGGCCATGCTGGAAGAGGCCGCCAAACGCTGATCGGTCATTGACCCGGAAGAGAGCTCTGCTCTCTTCCGCCCTCTCTTTTCTCTCCTCCCCTACGGATAGCGGTCAAACCACTATCCTGCATGCCATGAGTCTCATGATAAGCTCTGCGACGATGCTCACACCTTTCCGGTTCAAGACTGTTTCTGGTTCAAGACTGTTCAGGCACAGTTCAAGCTGACGTGCTACCCTTCAGGCGCAGGGCTGGCATCACAGCCAAAGTTTGACAGGCCAAAATGCTTTTATTTGAAAGCGCTGTAAGAATTGCCATTCAGGGTACTGTTATTTGATCACAGATGACCTTTATAATCGGAACTCTTCTGGAACTGACCGGGGAACAGCAGGTTCTGAGGGTCAGGCTCAAGAGGTAGGTGTCTCAAAAGGATTTGCCATGTTATCCAACCATGAAACCCTGATGCCGGGGTGGTATCTGCTCAAGGTTAAGACAAGGGAAGAGTCAAGGGCCGTCAGTAACCTTGAGAACCAGGAATTTGAGGTCTATTGCCCCCTGCTCATTGAGCAGGGCAGGGATATTCCACTTTTTCCGGGGTATTTGTTTGTCCGGCTCAACCAGGATGATCTTGACCGATACCACAAAATCCGCTCAACCCGTGGCGTCAGTGAAGTAGTTCACTTCAACCGGATCAACCAGAAGCTGTTTCAGGAGGGGCGCCTTTCCTCCAGAGACAAGGCCCGGCTGCTGCCCAGGCCCATCCCCTGTGGGGACCAGCTTATTGACCAGATTGAGGCCTACCTCTGGCAGAAAAATGGGGCAAACCCTCAAACCAGGCCAAATTCCGTTATCTTCCAGACCGGAGATAAGGTGTGCTATGACAACCCTCTGTTCAGACACCTGGACAGTACCTTTGTCAAAGGGGTGAATATGGACCGGGGGGTTATTCTGATCCGCTTTATTGAGAGCCTGAGAACCGAAGACGGCGTCGAAGATCAAGTCACCGCAGAGAGAACGGTGGAAGTTCCCCTGAGCCACCTCCGGAAAAAGGCCTGAAAGAACCCTGGTGATGAAGCCTTCAACCCTTTCACAGCTGAAAACAGCGATGCGTGCACTCCCCCAGGGAGCTACCCCTTGTACAGCCACCGCCGATGAGAAAGCCTACTTCCATTTCTATGACCTGAACCCAGAAGATGACAATCCAGATATCCAGCACCGATTTGGCTATGTGGATTGTTGTGATTTTCGCATCGCCTGCCATCACTATATTCACAGGGCAGCCAAGGGCTCGGTTTTTATCCTCCACGGCTATTATGACCATTCAGGTCTGCTCAGCCATATCATCCGTTTTTTCCTTGAGCAGAAATTCAATGTCATGGCCTTCGACCTGCCAGGGCATGGCTTATCCAGTGGCGGCCCCGCCACGATTGAAGATTTTTCAGTCTATCGTCAGGTGCTCGAAAGCCTTCTGACCCAATGTGAGCAGACACTGCCCAAACCCTGGCTGGCTTTTGGGCAGAGCACCGGAGCAGCCATTCTCACTGATTATCTGAACCACCGGGTTAGCCAGAATCAACCCATGCCCTTCAAGCAGTTGATCCTCTCCGCCCCATTGGTGCGCCCTCACTGCTGGCAGCTGGGGCGGATACAACTTTATCTGGCCAGACTTTTTGTCCGTAAAATCCCCAGAACCTTCACGAATAACAGCCGGAACAAAGACTTTCTGAAATTTGCCCACAGCGACCCACTGGCCCCCGGGGTTCTACCCACTCAATGGGTGTCAGCCCTTGATCGGTGGATACGGCACATTGAGTCCTCAAAGCTGATCATTCCCATCCGCCCCCTGATTATCCAGGGATCCGATGACCGCACCGTGGATGCTGAACACAACCTGAATGTTCTGAACCGACTCTATCAGTCGCCGGAAGTATTATGGCTCAAGAATGCCCGGCATCACCTGCCCAATGAATTGAAAGAAACCCGGGACCACTATATGAAGTGGCTGGCAGACGCTCTTCACCGCTCGTCATTATGAATACTGATTTCTCAAAGCAGAGTCAGTGGAAGCGTATTCCACAAACTCCCACTCCATACCGTTCCTGTCGTAGTAATAGTGGCGACGCCGATACTGGCTCTCTTCACGAAAACTGACGTCTTCTTCATAGCCCGCCGCTTTCAGCCGCCGGTCGATTGAATCAAGATCGTCCGTGACAAAACCGATGTGATTCAACCCATTCCCTTCATAATTATCCTCAATGCCCTGGTCCTTATTCTCATTCAAAGCCAGGTAAGTCTGCACAGTACCAACATGTACCCAGCGACGTTGAGTATCCGCTGTCTCTCCACCTCCTCTGACAGCAAACTCCGGAAATGCTGCTCCAAGAAAACGGAGCGCTTCATCAATGGATGGCACCGTAAGGTTGGCGTGTTCAAGGTACATATTCATCGTCACCACCTCTCTTTAATTTATAAATATTTTTATTTACATATCAAGAGTACGCGTACCCCTTTATTTTGTAAAGCAATTTATTTACTAATTAGATTATCCTTCATATACTGCAGCTATCACAGACCGCAGGAAAGCCATGAAACCTCAGGATCGAATCCTTCAACAACTGAAAACCAAAGGACCACAAACCGCTGTAGAGCTGGGGAAAACCCTGAATATCACCAGCATGGGTGCCCGTGGGCATCTGGAACGCATGGCAGAACAAGGCCTGGTTGATAGCAGGGAAGTCCGCAGTGGAGTCGGGCGTCCAAGAAAGACATGGCACCTGACCGACCTTGCCCAGTCACACTTCCCGGATCGTCACGATCAACTGACCAGCGATATCATCGTTTCCGTTCGTGAAGTCTTTGGTGAGCAGGGACTTGATCAACTGATCCAACACAGAGAACAGACGACAGAGAAGCTTTATCAAGGGGAGCTGGCCAGCTGCCCCACACTGGAAGAAAAACTGGCAGCCCTGGTCGATATCCGCAGCCGAGAAGGTTATATGGCCCACTATGAGATAGAAGACAATGGATTTCTTTTTATCGAAAACCACTGCCCTGTCTGTGCTGCGGCCAGGTCCTGCCAGGGTTTCTGCCGCTCTGAACTGAAGGTTTTCCAGAACCTCTTTGCCAACATCGCCCACGTAAAACGCACGGAATACATCCTTGAAGGAGCACGTCGCTGCGCTTACCGGATTGAACCAACAGGAAATCAGAATTAATGAAATACATTGGTGCCCATGTCAGCGCCGCTGGAGGAGTTGAGAATGCCCCGGTCAATGCCCACAAACTGGGGGCCACCGCTTTTGCCCTGTTCACCAAGAACCAGAGACAATGGCAGGCCAAGCCACTGACGGAAAAAAGCATCGCCCTTTTTCAAGAACGGTGTCAGCAGTATGGGTTCAAACCGGAACAGATCCTTCCCCACGACAGCTACCTGATCAACCTTGGCCACCCGGAACAGGAAGCCCTGGAGAAATCACGCCATGCTTTTATTGATGAAATGGAACGCTGCATGCAGCTTGGGTTGGACCGGCTGAACTTTCACCCGGGCAGTCATCTGAGAAAAATAGATATCAGCCTTTGCCTGAGTCGCATCGCAGAGTCCATAAACCGGGCTCTGGATAAAACCGATGGAGTGACGGCGGTTATTGAAAATACGGCAGGTCAGGGCAGTAACCTGGGCTGGCGCTTTGAAGAGCTGGCAGAAATGATCGATCAGGTGGAAGACAAAACCCGAATTGGCGTCTGCCTGGACACCTGCCACACGTTCGCTGCCGGTTACGACCTTCGCACAAAGGAGGCCTGCCAGAATACCTTTGACGAATTTGATCGGGTGGTTGGATTCGGCTACCTGAAAGGCATGCACCTGAACGACTCAAAAACGGAGTTGGGCTCAAGAAAAGACCGACACCACAGCCTTGGTCAAGGGGAGATTGGCTGGGAGGTGTTCCGCTTTATCATGGCAGATAGCCGCTTCAACCACATTCCCATGGTACTGGAAACCATCGACGAGACCCTCTGGTCCGATGAAATCCAGGCCCTGAAAATGATGGCTGCCTGAACCTGGCTTTATTCAGCTCTTTATTCAGCGATGGAAACTGCAGAGGCCTGGTGCTCATGGATGTACACCAGCTCAGCCGCTTCCAGCGCTGCACTGCCTGCGAGAGACAAAACGAAAAATAAAACGAGTTTGGAGGTCAGTTTTTCGAAAGCCTTATACATTGTACTCTTCTCCTCCGGGCCAGGTGAAAACCTGTTTAACCCGCTTAATAAATCATGATCAACCTATCGGGTCTGGCGACTGGTTACTATTAAACAGCGCCCGCAACCACCAGGCTATTCAAAAAGTTATATAGCCCGGAAAAACAATTTTTATACCCGCGCCACCTTTCTCATACAAAAAAGACAAAACCTTTGAATTTCAATTGGTTGCAACGCACTTTCTGCAAACAGGCTGTTTTTGTCAGTAAAACTAACACTGGTGTTATAGGAATTCCGGCCGGTTTTAACTAATTTGCCCATCAAATTTAAAACAAACGTTTGAATCAATTTCAACAGGAAAAGAACAATGTGTATATCCAGCTTCCAAGGCATATCACCCGACAGTCTGCCTGGTCTCTATCACAAAGGGCAAACAATGATGGGATCCACTGATTCCCTGGACTCAACCACCTCTACATCATCCATAAGCAGTAATGACTCAGGAGTCTTCCTGAAGCCAGAACGGGCAAGCCAGGCATCGATGGTCACAGACAGACCAATCACAGGCCGTTCTGCTGTCCGCATTCGAATGCTCGGAGCAGGCCCTGTGGCCGAATGGACAGCGGTTCTTACCAAAGCAAGAAACCCGGATGCGGACATCGAACTGTATGAAAAAAGAGCAGGCTATATCCGAAACCATACGGTCAACATTGATGACCACTGCTTTGATTCACTGGATACGTTCAACCATCCGGTTATCAATCCCCGTTTAAAGCAGCTCAGGGACAAAATCCGCTCCAACAATGGCAAAATCGGCTGTAAAGAATTCGAAACCGAGTTAAAGAGCATTGCTCTGGCTGCCGGGATAAAAGTACACGCTGGTGATGAATTCGAGGCCATCGCCATCTCTGGTGACAAACTCTGGTTAAAAGGCGGGCCTGGTGGCCCTGTCGGTATTGACTATGATGTCCTTGTCTGTGCCGACGGTGCCCATTCAAAAGCCAGAAAAGCCATGGCAAAAATGGCGGATACCCCAGATGGTGAAGAGGCCACCATTAATTTTTCCCACCTGCCCAGAGAAGATGACAACTCCGAGTTTGCCAGAAACGAAAAAATGCAATATCGGGTGAGGGTGAAATACAAAGTGGAAGGTGAAGCTCGCAGACTCTCCAGAACCTGGGGTGACTTTTTCCGTTATGCCTATGCCAGCTTCAAACTTATGCTCTCTCCGGTCAGTGAGCAGATCAGTACCGCTGACAGCAATAATCAGAGGGAAGTCACTGTTGACTTCTTTATCTCAGAAGAAGAATACAAAAGTCTTGCGGGTTACAACCTGAAAACGGCCGCAAACCTGGAGACGGCGGGGGTTGCCCCCAGCCTGATCAAAAAAATAAAGCAGTGGCAGGAAATTAAAAGCCACTGTCGTGGAGAGGTGCAAATAGCTGGAAGTGAGGAAATCACCCCTTATTACCTTTCTTTCTTCCACGCCCGAAAAGTTCAGTTGGTAACCGCCAGTAAAAAGCTCATTTTACTGGCCGGTGATGCCAAAACCGCCCTTCCTTACTGGAGGTCTCTGAACAATGGCCTGGTCACTGAAGCCGAGCTGGCAAAACACCTGGCCGCTGTCACCCATGAAACCCTGCCAGAAGTAGGCAAAGCCCATGAAACCTGCGCCAACAAACACGCCTGGATTGAGATCGGCAAGGCGAAAGTCAAAAACTTTTGTGTTAATGCCGCCAACCTTTATTTAAAAGTGAGCAACGCTGTGCCCTGGCAGATAAACTTCTGGAGCTCATCCAGAGTCCGCCAAATGCAACTGGCCCAGAGAAGTGTTTCTGTAGTTGGGTAAGGATAAGAGTAACTGACGACGAACGTCGCCAGCTACACAGGGAAAGAAGGGTCAGAACTGCTTCAGAATTTTATCAACACTGTCGTGGGCATCGCCGAACAGCATGCTGGAGTTCTCACGAAAGAACAGTGGGTTCTGCACTCCAGCATAACCCGTAGCCATAGAGCGTTTGAAGACAACCACCTGGCCTGCCTCCCAGACACGCAGAACCGGCATGCCCGCAATCGGGCTATTTGGATCTTCCATGGCTGCCGGATTCACCGTATCGTTAGCACCTATGACCAGAACCGTATCGGTATCGGTGAAATCGTCATTCAGTTCATCCATCTCTTCGACGATATCATAAGGCACCTTTGCTTCTGCCAGCAGAACGTTCATATGGCCAGGCAGGCGTCCAGCCACCGGGTGTATCCCAAAGCGAACTTTGACCCCCTGGGCACGCAGCTTGTTCACCAGCTCCCTCACCGGATGCTGGGCCTGGGCAACGGCCATGCCATAGCCGGGAGTAATAATGACGCTGGAAGAGTTTTTCAGCATTTCAGCCACCTCTTCCGCACTGGTTTCGGTGTACTCGCCCTGCTCCCCTTCAGCGGCCACAGTACCACCCTCGGTTCCAAATCCACCCAGAATCACGGAAATGAACGAACGATTCATGGCCGCACACATCAGGTAAGACAGAATCGCCCCGGAAGAACCCACCATGGCACCGGTAATAATCAGCAGATTGTTACCCAGCATAAAGCCGGTCATGGCAGCCGCCAGTCCAGAGTAGGCGTTCAGCATGGATACCACTACGGGCATATCGGCCCCACCAATCCCGAGTACCAGGGTGACACCAAAGATAAAGGCGAAGACCACCACCAGCACCAGCGCGAGAATGCTGTGCTGCTGGACAAAAACCACCCCCATCAAAATGGACAGAGCCAGAACGACGAGATTGGTCCAGTGACCGCCGGGAAGAGAAACCGGACGGCTGGGTATTTTTCCTTGCAGTTTAAGGGCTGCCACAATAGAACCGCTGAACGTCACTCCACCGATAATAATTCCAATGAAAATCTCGGAACTGTGAATCAACTGTTCAGTGGATGAAACCAGGTTGGTCAGCTGTGCCGCCAGAGACTCATTGACTTCCAGTGCGCTGGCAAAGCCAATCAGCACCGCAGCCAGGCCGCCAAAACCATTGAGAATCGCCACCAGCTGGGGCATTTCCGTCATCTGAACCTTGAGGGCAAGGTACAGACCAACCCCGGCACCCACAATCATGCACAGGGTGACCAGAGTAATACCGGCAATATGGGCATGGCCCAGGGTTGCCAGTACCGCAACCACCATCCCGATAATCCCATATACATTGCCATTTCGGGCGGTATCCTGGCGACTCAGTCCCGCCAGGCTCATAACAAACATCAATGCAGCGACCAGGTAAGCCGCCACCAGTAATCCTTCAGACATTGCTTGCGACTCCTGTTAATCCAGACGGAACATCTTGAGCATCCGCTGGGTAACAGCGAACCCACCGACAATATTGATCATTGCCACGGTAATCGCGATGCCCGACAGAGCCAGAATAATAGAGTTATCACTGCCCAGCTGCACCAGACCACCCACGACGATGATGCCACTGATGGCATTGGTCACACTCATCAAGGGCGTGTGCAAAGCAGAAGTGACGTTCCAGATCACGTAATAGCCGACAATGGATGCCAGAACGAATACGGTGAAGTGTTCAAGAAAGCTGGTAGGAGCGGAGTTCGCCACAAAGCCAAACAGCAGCGCACCGGCAGCCATCAACACAGGTTTCAGCCAGGGGCGTGGCTTTGGCTCTTCTTTTACTTCTTCCGGCTTTCCTGAAGAAGAGGGTTCCGCAGCCGCAGGTGCTGCACTGACTTTAACCGGGGGAGGAGGCCAGGTAATCTCGCCCTCACGAATCACCGTAAGACCCCGGATCACCTCATCTTCAAAATCAATGTTGATCTGGCCATCCTTGCCTGGACAGAGCAGCTTCATCAGGTTCACCAGATTGGTGCCATAAAGCTGTGAAGACTGGGTAGGCAGACGGCTTGGCAGATCGGTATAACCGATAATGGTTACACCGTGTCGTACAACCACCTCATCCTTTTCCGTGCACTCACAGTTGCCCCCGGTCTGGGCAGCAAGGTCCACTATCACACTGCCTGGCTTCATGGCTTTCACCATATCTTCCAGGATCAGTTTCGGTGCCGGACGGCCTGGAATCAGGGCCGTGGTTATGATGATATCCACCTCTCTGGCCTGCTCCATGAACAGGGCCATTTCGGCGTCAATAAACGCCTGGCTCATCTCCTTGGCGTAACCATCAGAGGAGTCCTGCTCCTCTTCATAGTCCAGCTCAAGGAATTCAGCCCCCATGCTCTCCACCTGTTCCTTCACCTCAGGACGGGTATCAAAAGCACGGACAATGGCTCCCATACTGCCAGCAGCGCCGAGAGCCGCAAGACCGGCAACACCGGCACCAATAACCAGAACCTTGGCCGGGGGAATTTTACCCGCCGCCGTGATCTGACCATTAAAGAAGCGGCCAAAGTGGTGTGAGGCCTCAACAACGGCACGATAACCACCGATATTGGCCATGGAGCTGAGGGCGTCCAGGGACTGGGAACGGGATAACCGGGGAACACTGTCCAGGGCCAGCACATTGATATTGCGCTGACTCAGCTTATTCATCAGTTCTTCATTCTGGGCAGGCCAGATAAAACTGGCCAGTGTCGAACCCTCTTTCAGAAGCGCAATCTCGTCATCCAAAGGTGCATTCACCTTCATGACGATATCAGAACTCCAGACTTCATCACGGCCAGCAATCTGAGCCCCCGCCTGGATAAATGCCTCATCGCCAAAGCTGGCCCTCTGCCCGGCGCCACCTTCAACCACTACTTCAAACCCAAGCTTCTGCAGCTTGCCCACCGTATCCGGCGTTGCCGCCACCCTGTTTTCACTTTCCTGGAGCTCTCCAGGGATACCTATACGCATAATGTTCACCTAGCTGGGAAACGATACCGAAAGTATTTCCATCCAGTGCCAAAGCTGGATCAGCGTACAATAGCCATCTATCAGGCGTGATTGTTCTGGCCCAGAATTAATTATTCTCCGTGTTTTTCCCACCAACACCTACAGGAGGGGCTCCGGCAACAGAGTGCCAGAAAAAGTGAGAGCGCATTCCCGTCAAGCCACCATAGGCGATATCGTCAGCTCATCTCGCAACATACAGATAACGACAGAGCCTGGGAGAACTGCATCTCAAAGCAAATAAGGCGCAGGCAGGGACCCCCTTCCCCGGGGTCCGGTAGTGTCAGACATAGTATGTTATTTTCTAAAAAAGTGACAATTCACAAGGGTTATACGAACAATTACTTATTTTTATTCCAACCTAATCTGTAATGTGTCGGAACAAACCGCTCAACACTGCGTTTCTTGTGAAGTATCCAAAGTAAGGAGCGTTTTTGGGCAAAAAAACCGGTGAAAAAATAATCTTTGCTTCGGTGGGTTTGTTTAGAAAACAGTCAATACCAACGGCTTTATAAGGTCATGATTTTTAACTTTGCTTGCCCAAAGTCAAAAAAATGTAGAAAAACAAGCCTGCCTGATCAACTCACACTGGAGTTCTATCCACTCTAGCCAGCTACATCAGACAGGCGTGTCGTCTTGGAAATTCTCTGAAGAACCGATTATCTCATGGTCACAAACTCTTCCGCTGAGGTCGGGTGGATAGCCACAGTATTATCAAAGTCCGCTTTGGTGGCCCCCATTTTCAGAGCCACAGCAAACCCCTGAAGCATTTCATCGGAGCCATGACCGATGCAGTGAATACCCACAATTTTTTCTTCCTCACCCACAGTTACCAGTTTCATCCGGGATGGCTGGCGGTGACTGGTAAGCGCGCTGTACATGGCGGTAAAGCCACTGGTATAGACTTTTACATTATCTTCACCGTGTCGTTCAATAGCCTCACTCCCTGTCAGGCCCACAGTACCAATGGTTGGGTGGCTGAACACTACAGTAGCCACATTGTCGTAATTCAGATGTTCTTCCGGCTTGTTATTAAACAAGCGCTCAGAAAGACGACGCCCTGCTGCTACCGCTACTGGCGTCAGTTCAATCTTGCCAATATTGTCTCCAACCGCATAAATACCTTCTACATTGGTATTCTGCAACTTATCCACAGGGATATAGCCCTTCGCATCGGTGTTCACACCTGCCGCTTCAATATTAATGCCTGCTGTGTGAGGCTTACGACCAACCGCCCAGATCACAGTATCCACATTCAGGCTGTTACCATTTTCCAGGCACACCGTCAGGCTACCGTCCTCTTCTTTTATGATCTCTTTAGGAATGGAGTGTGTATGAAGTTTCGGACCTTCCGCCTCCATGATCTCGACCAGGGTGTCCGACAGCATGTCATCAAAACTGCGCAGAGGCTTGTGCTTACGAACCAGCAGATGTGTTTCACTGCCAAGCGCATGCAATACTCCCGCCAGCTCCACAGCAATGTAGCCAGCACCCAATACCGCGACTCGACCTGGACGCTCTTTCAATTCAAAGAAGCCATCGGAATCAATCCCGTACTCAGCACCGGGAATCTCTGGAATCAGCGGCTCCCCTCCGGTGGCGATGGTGATATGGTCAGCTGTGTACTGCTCACCGTTTACCTCAACCGTTCTGGCATCAATAAAACGTCCATAGCCGTTAATGACAGTGATTTTATTATTTCCCAGAACACGCTCATAGGAAGCATGAATCCGGCTGATATAAGCTTCACGACTGTCTACCAGCTTGCTCCAACTGAAACTTTTCAGCTGTTCCTCAAGGCTGACATCAAACCCATAATCCGGTCCATAACGAAAGGCATCGGCGACCTGTCCAGCAAACCACATGGCTTTTTTGGGCACACACCCAACATTTACACAGGTTCCACCAAGATGCTTTGCCTCAATCAGCCCAACCTTCTGGCCATACATCGCTGCACGATTTGCGGTAGCAATACCGCCACTGCCGCCACCAATAACCAGATAATCAAAGTGCTGAGAAGTCGTCATGTTCTTTTCCCGGTCTGTACCAAAATCATTGGCTGTGAATTATGTCGCTACTTTACTCTATATGGGTCCAGAGACTGAAATAAAACACTAGCAGCCTGTCGGGCTTATGCTTTCGAGCATAAAATTCAGTAGAACGAGTCAAATCTTTCGATGAATTCGTGCGAATAGTGAGCCTATTTAATCGAATTCATCGAAAGATTAGGCCGTTCTTTCTGGATTTTAGGCCGAAATTGTCGTACGTCCGACAGACTGCTAGGGTCGACAACTATCAGACAGCAGGTTCTCCTGCAGAAGCATCTGCAACCCAACAAGAAAGCAAAGACTGTTACGTATATACCGAAGGTAACATGCCACAGGAAACGCTGTAACAGAAACACAGCAGGGTAGGTGGGATAAGGAAGCAGCTTACCCATTAAAGAGCCCACTATTACCAAGGCTTACAACGCCTTTTACAAAAAACTGGCACAGCATTTGTATATAGTCAGGCGAGCACGAGAATCGCCGACCCAGAATAATAATAACAATGGCGGCATCCAGGCCTGAAATAATAACAATAACAACAGGCAGGGAGACTCAAGCAGACAGGTTTACCGGATACCGGAAGGTAGCCAACAATAAGGATTCCCCTGTGGGGAAAGGACGCTGAGAAGACTGACTGAACCTGGCAACAGGTGACCAAAGGCAGTGCGAGCGACCAAGCATGGAAGAGATAAAGCGCATCTCTGTTAGCCTGTAAACCTGTCTGCTTGTTATTTTTACCCCCCCCCCTGAAAACACCCCATTACAACAACAAGTCAGACGTCGCTTTTAATTTGCACGACAATATTATTTTGATCTATGCAGGCGCCCTGATGGTTCAGGATCAGCGACACGAACGACTTATGCAGTTTATCATCCCAAACAACCTCCCACTGCGCCAACCCCGGTTTGTTACCCCAACGAAGCAAAGTTACGTAACAATACTTACCAGGTAACAGATTATCCCAGGTCGCACAGGGCGATTGATCGTCAGATTTTTATTACCCCCTTATGAACAGAGGGTTTCAGGCAGGCTTAACTAAGTTGGCACAATTACTGTATATACTCAGGCGAAAACAAAAAACGCCACAAAATAACAACGATAATAATGGCGATACCTGACCACTAATAACAATAATACCCGGTCGGACACTCAAGCAGATAGGTTTACAGGATACCTGACAGTTACCAGCTGACAGGTAAACGGGATGTCAAAAAGATTGCCGCTGACGTCAGTCAGCACGCCTCAAAAAAGAGGCAGAAGGCAGCGGGGACAGACTGGAGACCTGTTAACCACTCTCTTTTCAGGAGAGATAATAATAACAAAAAAGGTGACCGGTAGCCTGGAAACCTATCTGCTTAAATCCTTTTATCATAAAAACAGAAAAAGCAGCTCTCACCTCAGTGAAAACCGCTCTCCTGCTTTAGCTCTCTAAAACGTGCCTGAGAACACTTAGCAATCCGACATGTGGATCCGGCGATATTCCGGGCTCCAGCGCTTGGCACGAACCTTCGCTTCCAGTTCCGTCTGCTCACATTCAGGAGCCAGCCCGTCTTTCTGAGCCTGGCGGGCAACGGCCATGGCAATTTCACAAGTCACCTGTTGAATGCGATCCAGCAGAGGCAGAAGAGGCGCTTCCGGATCCATTACTGCCGGAGATGCCATGGCCAGAGTTTCTACCGCAGCATCCAGCATGCCATCAGACACTCTTTCCGCTCCGCTGGCCAGCACACCCAGACCAAGCCCCGGGAAAATATAGATATTGTTGCACTGGGCAATGGGGTAACTGTTGCCATTAAACTCAACAGGCTCGAAGGGGCTGCCCGTGGCAATCAGGGCACGGCCTTCTGTCCACTCAATAATGTCTTCCGGTGTGGCTTCCACCTGACTGACAGGGTTTGACAGAGGGAAAATAATGGGCCGCTCGTGATTGGCAGCCATCTTTTCAATCACTTCCCGGGTGAACAGCCCTGGCTGGCCAGAGACTCCAACAATGGCATCCGGCTGGGCATGGGTCACTACTTCCAGCAATCCAGGGTTACCTTCGCAGTCCCAGTCAGCAAAATCTTCACCGCGCTGAACCAGTTTCTGCTGGAATGGCCTTAGCCCTTCCATGCTGTCATTGACCAGACCGTCCCGGTCCACCATGAAAATCTGCTTGCGAGCCTGCTCGTCGGTCAGACCCCGCCCCACCATCAAGCGAATTAACTGCTCAGCAATACCGCAGCCTGCAGAACCTGCACCCAGGAAGGCGACCTTCATCTCTTCCAGAGACTTACCCGCCGCTCTTGCTGCAGCCAGCAGGGAGGCGCCAGTGACCCCCGCAGTCCCCTGAATATCATCGTTGAAGCAGCAGAGCTCATCCCGATAAGTTTCCAGCAGCGGCGTAGCATGGTTGATGGCAAAGTCTTCAAACTGAAGCAGCGCTTTTGGCCAGCGACGCTTTAGGGCACGAATAAAACTTTCAACAAAACTGAAATACTCTTCTTCCCCAATACGCTCATGGCGCCAGCCCAGATAATTCGGGTCTGCCAGCAGCTGCCGGTTATTAGTACCGCAATCCAGCACAATAGGCAGCGACTTGTTGGGCGAAATCCCGCCCACAGCACTGTAGAGAGAGAGCTTACCGATGCAGATGCCCATGCCGCCAACACCCTGGTCGCCCAGCCCCAGGATACGCTCACCGTCCGTCACCACAATCACTTCAATGTTGCGACGGAAATTGGCCAGCATGGCATCCATCTTGTCGCGCTCAGGGTATGAAATGTAGAGACCACGGGGGCGACGATAAAGGTCACTGTATCGCTGACAGGCCTGCCCCACTACGGGCGTATAAATAATAGGCAGCATTTCCTGCAGGTGGCGCTGCAGCAAAGCATAAAACAGGGTTTCGTTGGTATCCTGAAGGGAGCGGAGATAAATATGCTTGAGAATCGGCGTAGGCTTGATCACAAACGACTTGTAAGCACGACGACACTGCTCTTCCATTGTCTCCACCCTCGGGGGCAGCAAACCATGGAGATCCAGCTCACTGCGCTCTTCCGAAGAAAAAGCAGTGCCCTTGTTCAACAGGGAGTTTTCCAGCAGCAGGCGTCCGGTCAGGCCTGTGTGGATGCATTGGTCGTATTCGCTCATTGTTAGTCCGTGAGATTTCAGCCAGGAAGGTGCCAGCAAACTGTTCATTCTTTATTCAAACAGATTCACTGGCAGGGGCAAAGGATAATCCTTCCTGTGGTCACTGACTAAACGGAATAACCGAAATGATCATTGAATAACAGAACTGTTTACGAAACAACGGATGGGCAATTCAACTCACAGCAACTGACAGGTTCAGACCTTGTAATGCTGCAACTGTTACCCGATTCGGGTCGTTTCTACCCACACCCCAGAAAAAGTAACAACCTTTAGAGCAGTTATTGAACAAAGCGACAACTGTTTTTTACCTACCCCTCTTCGGCAAACACGTATCTCGCGGCGTCAGGGTATTCTTGCCAAAAGTTGGCATACCCCTTGTATAAGCATAAGCAACAAGAACAAAAGTACCACAACAATAACAATAACCGGGTTAACCCTCTGACTGAAATAAAAACGACAACCGGTCAGAAATAACAAGTGGATATTGGCAGGGTGCTTTTTTGTGGCATCAGATCCAACAGGGAAGCCAGTCAGGCAGACGAAGATCGCTGAACACCGCCAAGAGTGAAAGCGGCAGGGCAGAGCTGGCGACAGGGAAGTATAAAAAACCATTGGTCGCACAGCCTGCAATACCTTTCTCTTATGATTCAGAAGAAGAAACCGTTTGAGCCTTTGTTGCCAGCTTTGATCGACGAAGCTGTGACAACAGCATTCCCATCATCATCAGACCACACCCCAGTATTCCCCTGGGACCTAGCTGTTCATCCAGAATCAACCATCCTCCCAATACGGCAAAAACCGCTTCCAGGCTCATTATAATCGCCGCATGGGAAGAAGCAGCATCCCGCTGGGCAATCACCTGGATGGTAAAGGCCACACTGGTGGACAACACTCCGGTGTATAGAAGAGGAACCAGACTGTTGATGATAGCCTCAATATGGATGGGCTCATAAATCAGGGCAACCACCAGACTGCAAACCGCGGTCATCAGAAATTGCTGCAATGACAACTGCAAAGGGTGCACTCTTCGGGACAGCCAGCCAATCAAGAGTATCTGAATTGCATACATCACCGCAGAGCCCAGAGTCAGCACGTCTCCACGATTAAAAGACATGCCCTCCTTGACGGTCAGAAAATAGAGCCCAGACAGTGCAATCGCCCCACCCAGCCAGGTGGCAGGCCGGGTTGCATGGCCCAGAGCCATTCCCAGAACCGGTACCAGAATGATATAAAACCCGGTAATAAATCCTGAATTGCCTGCCGTCGTATACAGCAGCCCCACCTGCTGAAGCGAGGACGCCATGAACAGTACCACTCCCGTGACCGGCCCCCACACCCTCAACAAACGACGATCATAGGCTTTCTTTGATTGAGAACCCTGCTGAATATTACGTTTTGAGCGACGCTCGAGGAAAAAATACACCGGAAGCAGCGACAGAAAACCCAGAGCAAAACGGCAGGCATTAAATAGAAAAGGACCCAGGTGATCCATTCCCTTGATCTGGGCCGTGAAGGCAACCCCCCAGATGGCCGCGACCATCAATAGCAGAATATCTGCCCGAAGCGCTTTAGTTTTCACAAAAAAACTGATCCTCAGGGTACTGGTCAACCAGCCCCGATCTATTCGTTATATTTCAAGAACCAGGAATTGTGCCACTACCCTCAGGCAAAGGAAATCGGCCATGGACTAAGTCAGAGTAGCGCAATACCATTACTGACAATAATGAACCGGACCTCAGCCCCATCCCATGACCGATAAACAGGAAACCTGCTGCTCGTTTTTACCGGAAATGTCCGGGAAAGATATGACCCGGCTGGCCAGAATCTTTCAACTGCTGGGAGACACCAAGCGGTTGCAGTTGGTCATCGCCTGCCTGGAAGAGCCACAACCCGTCTGCTGTCTTTCCGATCTTTCAGGCATGTCCCAACCCCTGACCAGCCACCACCTCAGAAGCCTCCGGGAAGCAAGAATTCTGAAATCCACCCGCCGGGGTAAGCAGGTACTCTATGAGCTGGACGATCACCATATCCGGCATGTCATCCTCGACCTCGCCAGTCATGTCCAGGAACATGATTGAGCCTTCAGCCAAATAAAAGCTTTCAGTCCAATAAAAAAACCTCAGATAAGCCCCATGGGGGCTGTTCCTTCCCTTTTTTCCACTGCCATCCAGCGCCAGTCTCTCAAGCCTCCGGCCAGAAACCAGAATCACCACAAGTCCAGACAGCATGTGTAAAGCAGGATCACTCCTTGACGCCTCAAATATATAAATTTATATTTATATAAAATCAAACTTATATCTGCAGCCTGCAATGAGGTACACCATGTCCTGCAGCTCAACTCAATCCACCAGCGCTCTTCAAAACAAAGAGCAAGAACAAGAGGGTGTCACAGCCCGTAACGGCTGCAACCAGGCGTCCTGCTGCAGCAACGGCCAATCTCAAGCTGACCCGGCACCTGAATCCGGCATTTCCCGAGACCGCTCCTCTGTTCGTTACAGCTGGATCATTGCAGGGATGGACTGCCCAAGCTGCGCAGCAAAAGTTGAAAATGCGGTGAAAGGCCTGGAGGGGGTTACACAGGCGCGGGTCACCTTTGCCACTGAACGGCTTCTGGTCACAGCCAACGGCCAGCCGGAAACCCAGGAGCGGGTGATGAAAGCCGTCAGGGAAGCCGGGTTCTCTGTTAAATCCTCTGATGAAGAGAATGCCACCGCCCCCTCTGGCATTTTCAGAAAGTACTGGCGAATTGTCGTACTGGCCAGCCTGATGCTCGCAGCAACTCTGCTGCAAACGCCTTTTCCAGTGGTTGGAAAAACACTGTTCTATCTCGCAACCCTCTGGGGTCTCTATCCAATAGCCACCCAGGCCATCAAACTGGCCAGAAGCGGAAGCCCTTTCTCCATTGAAACCCTGATGGGCATCGCCGCCGTTGGCGCTCTTTTCCTGGGAGAAACCGTTGAAGCCGCCATGGTGCTTCTGCTGTTTATGATTGGGGAACACATGGAGGCTTTCGCGGCTGGCCGCGCCCGGAAAGGGGTGCAGAAACTCATGGAGCTGACACCGGATACCGCCTGGCGGCTCAGTGCCAGCGGTGAACGGCAGGAAGTGCCCGCCTCCAGCCTGATACCCGGTGATACCATTGAAATATTGCCTGGTAGTCGTTTACCTGTCGATGGCGAGCTGTTAACAGCTCATGTGAGCTTTGATGAAAGCGCCCTGACCGGAGAGTCCATCCCTGTTGAACACGATACCGGCGACAAAGTGATGGCAGGCTCTCTGTCGGTAGACCGGGTGGCCCGCCTGAGAGTCATCTCGGAGCCGGGAGAAAGCGCTGTCGACCGGATCATTCGCCTGATTGAGGAGGCAGAAGAGCGAAAGGCTCCGGTAGAACGGTTTATAGACGCTTTCAGTCGCTGGTATACACCGTTAATGATGGCCATTGCCGTTCTTGTAGCGACCCTTCCTCCCCTCGCTTTTGGCGGGTCATGGACAGAGTGGATCTACAAGGCCCTGGCTCTGCTGCTGATTGCCTGCCCCTGCGCACTGGTCATCTCAACACCCGCGGCTGTCACATCCGCCCTGGCCACCGCCACTCGAACCGGAGCACTCGTTAAAGGCGGTGCCGCCCTGGAGCAGCTTGGTTCTGTGGCCACCGTCGCCTTCGATAAAACCGGAACGTTAACAGAGGGCAAACCCGGAGTAACGGAGGTGCATGCCTTTACAGGCTCGGAAGCGTCCATTCTTCGTATGGCCGCTGCCGTTGAACTGGGCTCCACCCACCCATTGGCAAAAGCCATCGTCGCCCGAGCCCAGGCGCTTGAGATAGCGCTTCCAGAGGCAGAGAACGTGGAAGCCAGGGCTGGACTGGGCGTTCAGGGCACGGTCAAACAACAGACGGTCATTGTGGGGTCCCCTCGCCACCTTAAAACCATCATTGATCAGACTCCTGGCGCCAATGACGTCCTGGAGCGATTGGAAAACCAGGGCAACACCCTGGCTGTGGTGACCATTGAGGAGCAACTGGCTGGTATGATTGCCCTGAGGGACAGCCTGCGCAGCGATGCAAAAGCGACCATCGCCTCCCTGAAGTCCCTGGGGATCCAGAGCGTGATGCTCACCGGTGACAATCCCAGAGCCGCGGCGGCCATTGCCGGACAACTGAATATGGATTATCGGGCCGGACTGCTTCCGGGGGACAAGTCATACACTATTGAGTCCCTGAGGCAGAAAGGGAAGGTTGCCATGGTGGGGGATGGAATCAATGACGCCCCCGCTCTGAAAGCAGCGGATATCGGCATCGCCATGGGCTCAGGGGCGGACGTGGCCCTGGAAACCGCAGACTGTGCCCTCACCCATAACCGGGTTCAGGAACTATCGAACCTTATTGGCCTGTCACGTTCTACAATGTCCATTATCCGCCAGAACATTGCCCTTGCCATTGGCAGCAAAGCGATATTTCTGGTGACAACACTGCTTGGCCTTACCGGCCTCTGGGTAGCGGTGCTGGCTGACACAGGTGCTACCGCGCTGGTCACAGCCAATGCCCTCAGGCTTCTGCGAAAACGCTCTTCGAAACAGCCTTGAGTTAATAAACAATCTGGAGCTGGGAAAGGGTGGTTGGAGTGCCAGGGCAACCACCCTTTCCGGCTGACGGCATTTTCACCCTCATAAAGGCATCCTTTCATGCGCCAACCCATTCGTTCTGCACTGTTGATAATGGCAGCTATCACAACGTCATCGGCAGCAAAAGCAGCACCCGTGCCTGCACTTTCAACCACCAGTGACAGCGTTCTGTTTTCTTACCAGGGGAAAGATTACCGGCTCAAAGACCTGCAGCCCTGGTTGCAGCAGTCGTTTTATGACGCCCAGGTGAAAGCAAAACAGAGCATGGAGCAAATTCTGAATCAGGCCATGGTTGAGATGTATGTTGAACAGATGGCCACTCAAACCAACCGTTCCATAGACGACATTCGCACAGAGCTCTTCAGGGCGGAAGTGGTCACTCAAAGTGAAATTCAACAGGTTTATGACCAATTGAAAGACCGGATAGGTCTGCCCCTGAAAGAGGTGGAGGCCCGCATCCGCCAGGAGCTGGAAAATGAAAAGCGGCAGATGGCCATTCGGGCACTGATCCAGAGGGTTAGAAAAGAAACCGGTTTTATCAGCAAACTGTCAGAACCGGAGGCCCCCACTTTTGCCATAGACCTGAAACCCTACCCCTTTAAAGGGTCTGCCAAAGCCAATATTACTGTGGTTGAGTTTGCTGACTATAACTGTGGCTACTGCCGGAAAAGCAAACCGGAAATCGACAAGGTAATGAAACAATACAGAGACAAGGTCAAGCTGTATTACGTAGATTTTCCGGTCACCGAAAAAGGCATTCCCGGCAGCACTACTCAAACAGCCCGTGGGGCCTACTGTGCTGGCAAACAGGGTAAATTCTGGGCTTACCATGACCTGGCTTACAAAGAGCCGGTGACAATGAACACTGCCGGGAAGCTGGCAAAAACCCTGAAACTGGATGAGAAATCATTCCAGGCCTGCCTGAACTCAAAAGCATCGGGCAAGTTCGTGGCTGACTCCGTCAAACTGGCAGATAAACTGGGCGTTAATGGCACCCCCACCCTGTTTATCAATGGAAAGCGCCTGCATACCCACGATGCCGGCAAAGACCTGAAAGTGGAAATTGAAAAATTGCTCAGTCAAAAATAACCGTTCGAGGTGGGGGACAATCGGCCCCCATTGATGCAAGGAAAGTAAAATGGGAAGTCCCGTGATATCATTCATGGCCAAAATGAATCGCAGCACACTCAAGCCATGACAGAAATACAGCCTATCACCCAAAGCGATTACCCGGAGCTTCTTGAGGTCTGGGAAAAGTCGGTTCGCGCCACCCATCACTTTCTGGATGAAGCCGATATTGCCTCCCTGAAGCCTCTGATTTTGCATCAGTATTTTGATGCAGTAACCTTACACTGCATTAAAGATGAGAACGACAAAATCCAGGGTTTCTGTGGCGTAGCGGATGGCAACCTTGAAATGCTCTTTGTTGACCCTGACTGCCATGGCACCGGAGTAGGAAAACGCTTATGCCAATACGCTATTGAGGTTATGAAAATCACCAGAGTGGATGTAAATGAGCAAAATCCCCAGGCAATGGGTTTTTATGAACATATGGGATTTTCAATGGTCAGTCGCTCCCCTGTAGATGGGCAGGGCAAGCCCTTTCCCCTGCTCCATTTGAAGTTATCCCGTGCATCATGAAACCCGTCACTCCTGACCTGAAGGACTCCTGTGAATTAAATCAACCAGCTTTTTGAAAAACCAGAGTCCATTGGCAGGGGGTCATTGTTGACGGCCCTGCCAATCCCCTCGTGACAGGCCTCCAAAGTCATGGCCTGGGCTTTCTCCAGATCTTTGCATCCTTCTTTGGGGAAACAGACCCGTAACCTGCACAGCCCAGGCCAGCAACATTCCTTAATATGGAGTCAAAAGCCCTTTTTGATGCCAGAAACAGGCTTTGGAAGTGAACTATAATGACAGCCTGTGATCTACATCTTATTATCACATCCTAGGTTGTTCATTTTGCGGTCCTCTCAATTAAAGCTCCACTGCTTGTTTTCAGCGGCACTGTTTATCTTCCTGAAAGCGATTGTTCCTGTTGCAACCGCCAGAGAAGAAGCTGCTCAGCCCTTCAGTGAAGCAACTGAGTCCCCTCAGGAGAGCCTGAAAACCTGGCTTCAGACTGAACAATCGGCCCTTCCGATGGCAGACACCCTCAATCCCACAACCAGCACTCCCGTTGAACAAACGGGGCTCGTGTCTGGCTTCTCATCCAGTGAAATTCGGAACCGGATTTCAGGCGGTGAAGGGGAGGATCAAAAAAGCTATCAGCAACGGATCTATAACAAGTTAAAACCAGGAACCTGCCTGCCACTGAAAAACGTTGAAGATCGGATTTATTGGTTCATGAACCATGAGGTTGAGCGACATGCCTCATTTCAACATCATAAGCAAAATAACCACCCTGGCTACCAGGGCAAAAACATGATCAAGAATCAATCAGCCCAAGCACTTTCATCATATAGTCTTCATCCCAGCCACAGGTTTTACGTTTGTTCTTGATACCAGCCTTCACTGAAGTATCAAGCTTGAGAAGGT
>NZ_JBLYZI010000094.1:0-24190 GCF_057680865.1 Endozoicomonas sp. Z74 | reverse complement strand
GTTCTAATTATGCCGGGGGAAGTGGCGGGTCAGTCTGGTTGGATATAGGTACTCTGAAAGGTGCAGGCACGATAGAAGCCAACGGTGCTGCTGGTACAAGAGGTAACGGCGGTGGTGGTCGAGTAGCAGTCTATTTCGAACAGTCTACCTTCGATTTCAATAATAGCATCTCCGCAGTAGGTGGAGGGGGGGCTGCAGAAGCCGGAACGATCTATCGCTCTGATGGTTCAACCCCAACCGTGATTACCAAAAGTTCACCAACGGGTGATATCAATTATCCGCTTTCTTTTATTGATATAGACTTCCGACATAAAACAGATCCGGAAACCTTCAATATTGAGGATGTGCTTGTACTGCAAGATACCGTTAAGCAGGCTGTTACTTCCGTAACCGCTACTGGTTCTTATCGCTACAGGGTCACACTGGCTGAACCATTAAAAGACGGTGCTTACCAACTAGAGGTAGGTCCTAATATTCTGGTCCCCGCCGGTTTCCCAATGGATCAAGATGAAGACGGTGTTGCCGGTGAACCTTTCGATGATATTTATGTTGACAACTTTACGATTGATACGGAAGCGCCTTCTGATGTGACGGTCACATCCCATTCGGCTGACTCTGTCAATATCTCCACAACCCGCTCGGTCACATTGACTGGTTCCCGAGATGACAATAGTGCACTTCTTGTAAATGGAGAGGAGAAGCTAGGGGTTGGCTCCGGTGAATGGATCTTACCATTGACCCTGCCAGAAGGTGGTAGCCGCATAGTGTTAACCAGTCGAGATTCGGCAGGTAACCTTTCAGGCAAAGTGATACTGAACTTTGATGTGGATAGTTTGGCTCCACAAGTAATATCTATTTATCCGCAACACAAGAGTTACCTCAATGTTGCTCCAGGGACGATTTATTTGACTATTAATGAGGCCGGTTCTGGGTTGGATAGCTCAGCGTCTGAATTATCGCTTAAACGTGATGATTTGATCATGGCATCAGAGACTCAATGGTTTGACGATCAGGTAGCAATAGTCCCGTCCAGTGATTTTATTGAAGGGGTATACCAGCTATCAGGGCATTTACAGGATCAGTATGGTAACTTGAATGAAATCAGTTACGCATTCCGACTCGACTACACCCCACCAGAACCCCCAGAGGTAAACAACCACTCGGAAGTCACTACCGTCCAGCAGGTTACCCTGACCGGCACCCGTGAAGATGGCGCTGCCGTGCTGCTGGGAGACAATGCTTTTGTCACCGGTGCGGGTACGGACTGGTCTGTTACCGTGGCACTGGCGGAAGGCGATAACACACTGTCCTTTACTGCCCGGGACGCCGCTGGAAACATGTCGGAGCCCCGTTTGGTGACCATTCGCTTCGATAACACGGCTCCCGGTGCTGTGACCCCTACAGTGGCGGTTGATGGTGACGGTACCGAGGCGATGTTGAGCTGGAGCGATTATGACGAAGTGGCCAACGGTGCGGATATTGCCCGCTATCAGGTCTACACGTCGACGGCTACGTTCAGCCGTGTTGGCAGCGATGGCGTCACGCTTGCCGGGACGGTTAACAGTGGCACTAAAACATTCAAACTGACCGGTCTGGTTCGAGATACAGAAGCCTATGTGGCCGTGGTGGCTGAAGACCAGCAGGGGAACCGGCTGGAGTCCGTCGCACCACTGGCGGTAATCCCCCGGGACGTGATGGCTCCTGAAGAGGTCGCGTCCCTGTCGGTAACGGCTTTTAGTGATCGACTGATCGCCCGCTGGACAGCCATTGAGAACAGTGCTGGTGATCTGGCTTCTTACCGATTGACAATCACCCGTGACGGATCCGATGAGGTGGTCGAACTTCTGGCTTCTGAGTTGGCCGCTCAGGATGTGCTGACTCACGAGATCACCGGTTTGAGTGCGGCAACCCGTTATCCTCTGCGGCTGCAGACAGTGGATCAGTCTGGCAATGCTTCTGTCGGTCGAACCAATCCGGGAGTGACTCTGCTGACCAACCCCGAGGGGGTTGCAGTGGAAGCCCTGGATGGGCGTGCCCGGGTCAGCTGGCAACCGGTGACGCCAGACGACCTGTTACAGGAATACCGGGTCTACGTTGAAACCAGCCCATACACCTCCGTAGCAGACCTGACGCCTTCCCTGACGTTGGATAAGCAACAGCCGTCTTCCGGCCTCGCCGGTCTGACCAATGGCACCACCTATTATGTAGCCGTCACCGCTCGTAATCTGTCTGGCGGTGAAGCACAGGCCGTGACGCCGGTCACGGTAACACCGGTGGCCGATACCAGTGGACCGGAGTTAACCGGTGTGCAGTTTTCGGGCAGTGCTTTGTCCAGTGGACAGGTGCTTAGTCAGAGTGGTCAACTGACCGTCAATGCAGAAGACCCATCCGGTCTCTCTCGCCTTACTGTCTTACTGGATGGTGATGTTCTGGTGGAAGACTCGGTGGCCAGCAATGGGTTGACGGCAGCTCTGGATCTGACCGCCATCGCTGACGGCGGCCACAGCCTGGAGATTCAGGTCTCTGATGCTCTGGAGAATACCAGCAGCCAGTCCTATGCCATTGTCGTCGATCTGGAAGCGCCCTCAGCACCGGCGTTGCTGTCTCCCAATGATGGCCTGGTGACCAATGAGGCCAAAACGGTCCTGATGGGCTCCAGTGCCGTGGGCACCGAAGTGCAGGCCCGGGTGAACGGTCAGCCGGTTGGGAGCTGGCAGTCGGTGGGCAGCCAGGGGCGTTATACCTTCACGGTGGATCTGGTTGACGGTGCCAATGCCCTGTCGGTTGTGTCCCGCTATCAGGGACGGAGCAAGTTGTCTCCAGCCAGTGATGTCATTACGGTCACTGTGGATCGCACGGTACCCAATGCCCCCGGGGCGCTCAATGCCCAGAGCCGGGCCCAGGGAGCCGTGCGTCTGTCCTGGCTGGCTGTGGAAGGGGATCTGGCGGGGTATCATGTCTATCGCAGTGCGTCGTCCTTCAGTACGGTCAATGAAGCCGGTGTTCAGCGCCTGACGACCTCGCCGGTGAATGCCCTGACTTACACCGATGTGCCCATGGACGACGGTGAGTATGTCTACGCCATCACTGCCATGACCCGGGCCGGAAGCGAGAGCGCTCCGGGTGAACTGGCATGGGCTTCAGCCGACAGTCAGGGGCCCCGCGCAGAGACCATTGAACTGGTCAGTAACGGCGCTGTGGGCGACGACGGTCGTTTTGGCCAGGGGACGGTGGAGGTCATGGTGCGTTTCGATGAGCCTCTGCGCTCGCCTCCGTTCTTTGCGTTCAGCTTTGGTGAGACCAGTATCCCGGTGGTGCTGAGCAAGGATTACAGTGATGAGCAACGCTATACCGGTCGCTTCAGCATCACCGACAGCACGCTTTCCGGCACCGGTTTCCTGATCTTCCAGGCCTTTGACGATAAAGGTAACCAGGGCTCGGAACGGGTCAGCGGTGAGCTGTTCCAGATCCAGGTGGATACCCGGGGTCCGGAAGTCCGTGAGCTGATCCTTAATCCGGCACACCCGGTGGCCAATACCGGCAACACCCTGGTGGAAGTGCAGCTGCGGTTGAACGACGATGTGGATGCAGCGGTTGCACCGGTACTGATCCCCACTCTGGATGGTGAGGTCATCACGGATCTGTCCGGTGGTATTGCCCTGTCCCGGGACAGCCAGTCCCAGCCCGGAAGCCCGCTGTGGGTTGGCCGGTTTACCCTCCCGGCGGAGGCGGGTTCAGCCGCGCCTCAGCAACTGGCCTTTCACTGGCAGGCCCAGGATGACCTGGGGAACGCTACCGGACGCATTCATGACCACCCCCGGTTCGAAATCTACCAGGGCAACCTGCCCACCCTGTCGGCCCCCGTCGGGCTGCAAGGGACCCCCCTGGCCGGAGGGCAGGTCTCCCTGAGCTGGAAAGCCGTCGACCAGGCCAGCGGTTACCGGATCTTCCGCCAGTCCGGAAGCGACGGCGAAGCCATTGAGGTGGCCGATGTCACGGGACTGACCTGGCTGGATGACAGCCACCTGAGCGACGGGCGTTACCAGTACCGTGTCGCCAGTATCCGCCAGGCCAATGGTGAGACGGTGGTCGGAACCCCGGGACAGCCCGTCAGCGTGGATGCGGACAGCCAGGCACCGGGCCAGCCTCTCAATGTCCGGTTGCGTCTCAACGGTGCCGGCATGGTGGTTGAATGGACCGCTCCGGAGGGCACCATCAACGTCAATGAGCTGACCTACAACCTGTACCGGCTGAACACCGCGGAAGGGGCGGCCATCGACCTTAAGGGTGTGTCCCCCCTGCAAACCGGTATCCCGGGGGATGCCTTTATAGCCCTGGACAGCCAGCCATCGGAGAGCGAGCACACTTACACGGTGACCGCCGTGGATGGTGCCGGCAATGAGTCGGAGCCGGCGCTTCCCCAATACCTGAACGCCGGTTTGTTGCCCGTCAGTCACCTGTCGGTGACCCTGGACCCGGGCGCCTATCCGGTATTGAACTGGGAGCACAGTGGCCAGGGGGTTGCCGGTTACGACGTGTACCGGGGGGAAGGCAGTGAGCGCATCCTGCTCAACAGCCAGTTACTGACGACCCTGTCGTTTACCGACAACCGCTTCAACGGAGGCCAGGCCAGTGACGGGGCTTCTGCTTCGCGCACCTATCATGTGGTGGCGGTGGATGCCCATGGCGTGGAAAGCCTGGAACACAGCCTGACTCTGCCGGGCCTGTCGGCTCACCTGCTGCCAGGGCAGTCCCTCAAACGGGGCGTCATGAATCAGCTCACCTTCCGGGTGAACAACACGGGCCAGCACAATGCCTCTGGCCTGAGGCTTGGTGTCCAGGTACAGGACGGCAGCCAGTGGCGCAATCACCTCTCTTCCTACTTCAGTGTGGAAGCGGGGGGCTTTACCGAAGTGCCGGTGGTCATTGGCGGCTATCAGGGATTGAACGGGCTCAGCAGCCTGAAGCTGAGCCTGACCCAGAGCCCGCAGCCCGGTGAACAGGTGCGTATCCAGCAGCGCAGCGAACTGATCACCGGCGACAGCAGCCTGCTGGCCAGCCTCAGTGCCGAAACCCTGCTGCGTGGGGCCACGGGTCAAGCCCGGTTCACCCTGGAAAACACCAGTGCGGTGGCAACGGAAATCCTCATGGCGAGCAGTCATGGCAACGCCGACTCCAGTGAAGTTCGACTGGTGCTCACGGACAGCGAAGGTAACCGTCTGGGCAGCCAGTCCGTACGACAGTTCACCGGTGATGTGGTCATCCTCAGCAACGGGGACAGTGTGGCTCGCCTGCAACCGGGCCAGCGCTTTACCAGCGAACTGACCACCCTGGACATCCCGGCGGGGGCCCCGGATAACGTGCGCCTGCAGCTGGAAATCGATCGTCTGCACTACCAGCGGGGCAAACCGGAGCAGGTCACCATTGCAGGGCTCAGCGCTCGCAGGGATCTGACCCTGGTGGAAACCGACTACGTGGGTGACATCACCGCGGTCAGCCAGGGCAAAGTCTTTGGCAGCGAGGCGGTCACCGTAGAAGGCCGGGCCCTGCTTCGGGGCAGTGACCAGGCCCGGGCCGGGGTGGCCCTTGACCTGATCTTTGACCGCCGAGGCTTTGAAAAACGGGTCCAGGTCACCACCGATGACGAAGGGCACTTCCAATACCGATACCTGCCGGAAAAAGGGGAGTCGGGTCAGGTGCGGGTTGCCGCCACCTACCCAGGCTCCAGTGAGCGCCCCTGGCACAGCGGTTTCCTGGTAGAGAATGCCAGCGTCAGCCCCCACACAGTGGATCTGGGACTGCTGCGTAACTTCCCCCAGACCCTCCCGCTGCAGGTCAAGGCCGGTCATGACACCACCCTGACCAACCTCCGCCTGGAAGCGGAAGCGGAAGGGGAGATCCCGGATGGGGTGCAATTAACCCTGCCGGACGCCCTGGAACTGAAGGGGCAGCAAAGCGGCTACCTGAACCTGACGGTCAGTGCCAACAACGATGCCTCGGACCGTGGTCGTCTGACCTTCCATGTGAAAGCGGACAACACCGAACAGGCCCTGGCCACCCTCACCGTGGACTACCAGGTCAGTGACGCCCGGGCCCTGCTCAGCTTCAACCCCGGCCATATTGAAACCGGTGTGACCCAGGGCGGAGCCATCACCGAGCGGCTGACCCTGACCAACAACAGCACGGCGGATGTGGACAATATCCAGCTGACACTGACGGCAAAAGACGGCAGCAGCGCTCCTTCCTGGCTGCACATCGTCACGGGCAGCCGCATTGACCAGCTGGCCATCGGTGGCAACCGCACTGTTGACCTGCAGGTGGCACCGCCGGACACCCTGGCGGAAGGCAACTACACCTTCTATCTGAACGTCAGCTCCGGCAATGCTCCGGACTACCGCTACCCGGTCTACGTAGCAGTTACCCAGGCCGGTGAGGGCAGCGTGTTCTTCCACGCCTCGGACATCTACACCGCCACCCTGGACAAACAGGGGCAACCCATCAGGGGGCTGCAGGATGCCCGGATCAAACTGCAGAACGAACAGGTTCTGACAGAAGTGTACGAAGGCCGGACCGACCAGGATGGCAACCTGCTACTGGAAAACATACCGGCAGGGCGCTACCTGTACCGTGCGTCGGCTTATGACCATGAAGACATCAGTGGTCGCCTGTGGGTGAAGCCGGGCATCGTGACCGGCGAAGAGATCTTCCTGACCAACAACCTCATTACCGTCGAATTTGAGGTGAAGGAAATCACCCTGGAAGACCGCTATGAAATCAACCTGAAGGCGGAATTCAAAACCGATGTGCCGGTGGCTGTGGTGGTGGTGGAACCCATGAGCGTTAACCTGCCGGTGATGAAAAAGGGGGATATCATCAATGGCGAGATCACCCTGACCAACTACGGGCTGATCCGGGCGGAAAACGTCCAGGGGCAACTGCCCGGAGGCAATGATGTGGCGCGGTTCGACTACCTGCAACCGGTCCCGGAGACTCTGGAAGCAGGGGAAGTGTACACCCTGCCTTATCGGGTAACGGCCCTGAGGAGCTTTGATCCGGATGAGGATGGCAGTGCCACCGGAGGGGGATGCTGGAGCCACCAGTACCAGGCCCAGGTTCGATGGGAGAGCCGGTGTGCCAACGGTCAGGTGGTGAAATCCGGAAGCGGCATCACCTGGCACAGTGCAGGAGGCAGCTGCAGCGGCTCCGGTGGCGGAGGTGGCACCGGGGGAGGGAGCAGTATTATTGGAGGCTTTGGCGGAGGCTGGGGCGGGGGCATCAGCATTGGCAACAGTGGCAGCGCCATTGGCGGTGAGGCGAACTGGTGCCCGGCGGATGCGCAGAACGGTTGTCCGGACGGGAACTGCCCGAAGGCGGGGAACAGTGAGAGTGGTGGCCAATAGGCCACCCTCGCTCCAGGCCCAGGTTTTCAATATATTAAAACTGTCGTTTTTTAGGTAGTATTCAGCCAACAAGAACAATTGAATCTGGCAAAAGGGTGTTGGCCGGAGAAAGCAAATAAGAATGTCCGTTGTGGCAAATAAAAATAATCGAAAATAAAGGAAGTACCTGTGACAAGGCGTCGTATAGCTGGTGTGATTCTGGGGTTGTGGCTTGGTTTTCAGCCGGGCTTTGCCGTTCCTGATGAGGAAAAGCTGTGTGCTGTGGTAAAGATAGAGATTCAGCAGGAGCTTTCCCTTGAGCGTCAGGCCTTTGAGGCCACCATGCGAATCACCAACAGCCTTGATTCAATGTCCCTGGATAACATTAATATCGAAGTTCTGTTTGAAGACGGGGATGGCAATCCGGTAATAGCCACTTCCAATACATCGGCGGTGTCAGCAGAGAGCCCTGGTGATGTGAATGGTGCTTACTTTTATATCCGAAAGGATTACAGCAATAACCTCACCAGCCTCGAAGAAGGGGACAACGGTAAGATTATCAGTGGCCAACTGGCCGCAACAACCACTGGCGAGGTTAAGTGGCTGATTATTCCTACAGCCGGGGCTGCGGGACAGAAAAAAGACGGTGAGCTGTATTTTGTTGGGGCGGTTCTGTCCTACACCTATGGAGGAAAAGAACAGTCTGTTGCCGTAACACCGGATGCAATTACGGTAAAGCCACAGCCTAAACTGCTGTTGGATTATTTTCTACCTGAAGAGGTGACAGCTGATGATGCCTTCACCCCAGAGATTGAAGCAGCAATACCCTACACATTGGGAGTCAGGATTGGTAACCGGGGGCATGGCGATGCCAGAAAAGTCAAAATAGAGTCGGCAAAACCCCGAATTGTTGAGAATGAACAGGGCCTGGCTATTGATTTCAAAATCAACGGAAGTTACCTGGGCAATCAGAAAGTCTCTCCCAGCCTGCTGATCGACTTTGGTGATTTTGAATCACAGCAGAACAAAATGGGCCGTTGGGAAATGGAGACAAGCCTGTCTGGAAAATTTGTTTCATTTTCTGCGGACTATACCCATGCGGATGAACTGGGCGGTGAATTAACCTCGCTCCTGGAAGAGGTTAATACCCACTTTCTGATCAAGGATGTTCTGGTGGGTTTACCCGGGCGGGATACTGTCCGGGATTATCTGGCCAGAGATGCGGATGGCATAAAAGTTTATGAATCTGACACGTTATCCAGTACTACACCGGGATGCAATGACTGCTGGCCTGTTGAGCGTTTGAGTGCTTCACTAGGCAGTGAGGAAAATACAGGAGGTAGTCTGAAAAGAACGCTTACGGTGACCGCGGGTTCCCAGTCCTTTGGTTATGTCAAAGTGGCTGACCCCTACTCAGGCAGTAAAGTCCTTCAAAAGGTCTATCGGTCTGATGGTAAAACCCTGGATAAGGCGAACTTCTGGCTGACTCAGGAACGTGCTGATGATGACATCAATTTTAACTACTTCCTTCATGTGTTTGATAACACACCTTCGTCGTCTTACACCATTGAGTTTGTGAGCAGTGCGGAGATTCCCCAGCCTCCTGTTATTGAGTATCTGAGTGATAGAAGCACTTATGAAGGTGGGCAGATCGGATTTCTGGTCAGGGCATCTGATCCTAATGACACTGTACCCGTACTAGGGGTTAAGGATTTAATGACTGGAGCCAACTTCACGGACCAGGGTAATGGCTCTGGAGTGTTCCAATGGTTGCCAGAAGTGGGGCAGGCCGGATCATATTCTCTATCTTTCATTGCATCCGACGGGGAATTAACGTCTGCATCAACCGTGAAACTGGATGTATTTCCCGCGGATGACAAGGACGGTGACGGACTGAAAGATCTTTGGGAAGAAACCCATTTCGGCCATCTGGATCGGGATGGAACCGGTGATTTTGATAATGATGGCTATACCGACAAAGAAGAGCATGATGGTGAAACCAACCCCGCGGTCAAGGAAGCAGCCCCTGGAGTGCCTGCCGTTCTTACACCGGGTTATGGCTCAGAAGTCACTACACTGACTCCCACTCTGCGAATCAAGAACAGTGTACATGGTACAGAGGATACGGTGACCTATCGCTTTGAGGTGTTTTCTGATCAGTCCATGACAACAACAGTTGCGGTGGGTGAGGGAGTATCTGAGGGAGCAGAGCAAACCGAGTGGCTGATACATACGGACAGTCTGGAAGAGGGAGTCTCTATTACCGATAACACCCGCTACTGGTGGCGTGTCAGGGCATTTAATGGTACGGCCAGCAGCGAATGGGCCAGCAGTCAATTCTTCATTAACCGGGAGAATGATGCCCCTGAATCTTTTGCCATCAGTGAGCCAGCGCATTTGAGTCTCGTTGATACCCTGACGCCGACGCTTAAGGTGAATAACAGTCGTGATATAGATGGTGACACCTTGCGATACAGTTTCAGGCTGTTTAATGAACAGGATGAGAACTTTGAAAGCCCTGTTGCACTGATCGATGGCCTATCAGAAGGGGCCGATGGTTTTACCAGTTGGCAGGTGCCGGAGCCATTGACTGAAAATGCCACTTATTTGTGGTTGTCGGTGGTGACAGATGATCACGGTGCCACTGCTACCAGTGAGGCCTCTGCATTCCTGGTCAGCACCGCAAATGATGCTCCGTCCGTACCCGTTATTGCCAGTCCTGCCAACGGTTCAGAAATTACGGCACTGCAAGGTAACCAGCTTAGGGTTATGAACAGTGTTGACCCGGAAAAGCAGCCAGTGACGTACTCTTTTGAGCTGGATACAAGAGATACCTTTGACTCAGAGGGATTACAGCGCTTTTCGGACGTAGCAGAAGGTGTTCAGAGCACGTCGGTTGACCTGCCAGAGTTGCTGGACAATACCCGGTATTACTGGAGAGCCAGAGGCAGCGATGGTCTATCTGCCAGCAGTTGGGTCCAGGGGGATTTTTTTGTTAACCCCCTGAATGATGTTCCTCCTGTTCCAGTTATTGCCAACCCTGCAAGTAATGCCTGGGTTGAGATTTTACGCCCAACATTGAGTGTGAATCCGGTCATTGATCTTGATGGAGATACTGTGACCTATCGTTTTGAGCTTTACGGGGCAGAAAGCCAGGATACCGCCCTGGTGAGTCATTCAACCAGCGAACCTCTTTTCAAGCTTGATTTTGATCTAATGGATAACCGCTGGTACAGCTGGCGAGTCAGTGCCAGTGACGAACATGGAGCTGTTAGCCAGTGGAGTGAATTAAATCGTTTCTTTGTCAATGACGACGGCGTTGATGATGCTCCAGCTTTTGAATTTATTGAGCCTGCTGATTTTGTAGAAACCACCGGTGGTCTGGTGAACATTCACTGGTCTGACAGTGACCCTGACTCGAATGCGTCCATCAAACTGTTTGCGAACGGGCTGCAAATTGCTCCGGAGCTGGATTCCGAACTGAAAGAGGATCTGGAGGGTGAATTTGACCGGTTCCAGTGGGATGTCAGCACATTAAACCCAGGTGAGTATGTGTTATCGGCAGAAATCAGCGATGACTCCAGTACGGTAACGGTTCAGCACGATAAAACGGTCACTGTGCTGGCTGCGGGGCCATCGATATCTGTGACCCCCCTCAACGGTTCAGTGACCGATGAATATGGCATTAATGTACTGAGCTTTGAAGTTTCTCTGAGTCAGGAACTGGTGGCAGGGGAGTCGGTTACCCTCAATTACAGCCTGACCGATGAGTCAGAAGTGACCATCATTGGCGGCCAGCGTTACTTGCAGTTTACTGCTGCCAACTGGAGTGAAAAGCAAGAGATTCAACTTTACGGGCTGGATGATTGCAGTATTGATGGCCATCGTACCGTTGGCTTGCAGTTTGAGCCGGTAATCAGCAATAGCGAAGCATACAATGGGTTACAGGTCGCCAGCCTTGTACTGACCAATCAGGATAATGAGTATCAAGGGCAGGCGTTGTTTATCTGCGACTACCAGCTTGAGGCCCAGCAGGAACAGTCTGGTGAAATTACTGCAACCTATCGTGCGTTGCTTAAAAATACGGGTGTTACCCTGAACTCCGCTGCTGCTCATCTCTCTGTTTTAGGAAGTGAAATGGCTCTGGTAAGTGGTGAGAACCTGACCTTTACAGCCATCGCCAACGGTACCTCGGTGAATTCTCAGGAAGTCTTTGCAGTCCGTTATAGTGCTGACAGTGGATTTAAGCCTTCCAACTTAAAGTGGAGCATAACACCAGGAAGCCAGTCTGAAACCCAGGAAGGTACAGAGCGTAATAATACCCTTACAGGAACGAGTGATAATGATGTTTTGGATGGTAAGGGTGGAAACGACACGCTATACGGCGGTGATGGCGATGATATCCTGATTGGTGGAGAGGGTAACGACAGGTTGTATGGTGAAGCAGGTAATGACACTTTCGTTGTCTCTGGAACTTCAGCCTATGCCGACTGGTTTATAGGCGGAAGTGGTATTGACACGGTCAAAGGCGGGACTGGGGATGATGTCATTCGTATTCAACAACTAAAAGCGGAAGACAGTATAGAAGTGGTTGATGGAGGTGCGGGGCGTAACTGGATTGAAGGCACATCCGGCAACAACACTCTGGATTTCAGTACTACGGATTTAAAGGGGATTCTGTATATTGATGGCCTGGATGGTAATGATGTCATCCGGGGTACCCAGGCTTCGGATAAAATTATTGGCAACAAAGGCAATGACAAGCTGTACGGTAATGGTGGCGATGATGTCTTTATTGTTGTCGGACACGACCAGGGACGTGATGTAGTCAATGGTGGAGACGGTATAGACCGCCTGGAGGGCAGTGACGGAGATGATACCTTCAGATTTAGCGTTTTTTCCGGTGAAAATACGGTAGAGGAGATTAATGGTTTTGCCGGATTCAACCGTATTGCCGGATCTTCTTCAAATAATACATTGGACCTCAGTAATTCTTTTTTAGCGTCCATTGATGAAATTGATGGTGAGGAAGGGAATGACCTGATCAGTGGCAGCTCACTGGCCGATGTGATTATCGGTGGGGCTGGTAGCGATACTCTTTATGGCAATGGCGGTGATGACCTGTTTTTGATTCAGGGAAAAGACAAAGGTCAGGACCTCATTTACGGTGGAAGTGGTTTCGACACCATTAAAGGCTCATCACTGGATGATGATTTTACCTTTCGCTACTTCAAAAGCGACGCTTCTATAGAGTTGATTGATGGTGATGGTGGGATAAACAGGATTCTCGGCTCTCCAGAAAATGATCGCCTTCATTTTACCGGTGTCAAGTTCAATGGTATTGCACTCATTGATACTGGGGAAGGTAATGACAAGGTGTATGGCAGTGATGACGATGACCTGATTATTGGTGGCGAAGGAAATGATCAACTCTATGGTGGTGCAGGAGATGATCGTTTTCTAATACATGAAAACGATAGCGGAAGTGATATGTTTACCGGAAATGAAGGAGAAGACCGGATAATTTTTGCCCGCGCTGGTGACGCTGTGACTCTGTCTTCCTTTCAGGGGGATGGCACAGTTGAGATTATTGAAGGTCAGGTGGGGAAAAATAGAGTGCAGGGCTCAAAATCCAACAATTATCTTGATTTTCAGCACACCCGCTTGACTAATATCTCTGAAGTTCATGGCGGTGATGGTAACGACACCATTATTGGTTCGGCGAGCAGCGACCTGCTCATCGGTGGTAATGGTTCAGATACACTGAATGGCTACAAGGGAGATGATACCTTTGTTTTGATGCCGGGGGATGAAGGTGTTGATACATACATTGGTGGTGACGGGATTGATAAAATCCAGGGTAGTGAAGAAAACGACATTATTAGCTTGAATGTGTTCAAGGATGAGAAGCGGGTTGAAATCATTGATGGCGGCCCTGGCGAGAACCGGATTGTTGGTACTCATCAGAACAATAAACTGGATTTCAGCTCGACTCAGCTTCTGAATATCGATTCGATTGAGGGTAGAGCCGGGCACGACTCAATTATTGGCTCCTTAGCAGCGGATGTCATTATTGGGGGTGAAGGTAATGATGTACTGAGTGGCCACGATGGAGACGATATTTTTAAATTACGTGAAGGCGATAATGGATTTGACACCCTCAGCGGAGGTAATGGGCATGACCAGCTGCAAGGTACGCCGGGTAATGATGCTATAGGCCTGAAGGCTCATTATGGGCTGAATGTGGTGGATGTCATCGACGGAGGAACCGGTGAAAACAGGATTATTGGCAATAAGGGAAATAACCGGTTGGAATTCCAGGACACTCAGCTTGTTAATATTGGCCGGATTGAGGGTGGTGAAGGCAATGATATCATTACAGGCAGCTCTGGCAATGATGTGATTGTTGGTGGGCCGGGAGCCGATACGCTTGCCGGAGAGGCAGGTGATGACCTGTTTCTTCTGGAAGGCTCTGATGAGCAGCCGGATAATTACAGTGGCGGCCCAGGCATGGACAGAATCCTGGGGGATAGCAGCGATAACAGGCTGATTCTGAGTTCATTTTATGGGGATAAAACCGTTGAAGAGATTGATGGAGGGGACGGATTCAATCAAATACTGGGCTCCACAGCGAATAACCGGCTTGAGTTTACCCATACTGCACTGAAAAATATTGCCCTGATTGACGGTGGATCCGGGAATGACTCTATTCGTGGAAGTGCCGGGGACGACGTCATCATCGGTAATGCAGGAAAAGATACTCTTTATGGGGAATCTGGGGATGATCGCTTTTTGCTGCTTGATGGAGACAACGGTGCAGACACCCTCAGCGGCGGTGACGGAGTGGATCAATTAGAGGGTACTGAAGGCGATGACCTGATCACATTATCCACCTTTTATGGCAGCTACACCGTGGAGGTGATTGATGGCAAGGGCGGAGTCAATACGATTCAGGGAACTTCCGCCAGTAACCGGTTGGATTTCAGTAATACGGCCCTGAAGGGGATTGCAAAAATCCTCGGTGGTGGTCGTCATGACACAATTATTGGGTCTTCCGGTGATGATGTGATTGAGGGGGGAGCGGGCAATGACCTGCTTTACGGAGGCCCTGGAAATGACACCTATCAGATCGATGCTGACCACGGGCTTGACACCATTTATGAGCTGAGCAATGGGGGTAACGACCGTTTGCTGTTCAATAATGTGAATGTCAGCCAGTTATGGATGATAAGGCAGAAAAGTGATCTTGTTATTTATATGTTGTCATCCAGCGGTCGGATAACTTTGAATAACTGGTATGCCGAGGGCATAAGCCCTGAAATAGAGACCGTGAAAACGGGTGATAAGACCCTTTCGGTGATGGATATTAACCGGTTGAGTGAGTTTATGACTCCCATAGGAAAGCCGGTGGATGGCCAGGTTAATCTGACAGAAGCACAGCAAGCAGAATATGACCTGCTACTGGCTCAACTCAATTAATAATAATCAGGTGCTGTTCAATCAGCACCTTTGTCGTTTGCTGTTTACATGGAAGTGGTGTCCATGCGTAGTTTTTTTACTTTTGCTGTTTTTTGGTTTGCATGTTTTGCTGGTGTTGACAGGGCTGTTGCTATAGAACAGTCAATCACAGTGAACAGCGTTGAAAAAAAAGGGTATCTGTTTCTAGCGGCTCGTGAAGCGAATGAGAGTTATCCCCCTGATGAACCTCCAAGTGAATGGTTTTCTGATGGAGATGAAAACGCAATAGTCTCAAGCTTGGATAAAGCAAATGTTATTACAGAAGGGACAGTCAGGTTGCCATTTTTTGATGGCATGAAATTAGATGTTGTTGCCCAGAATATGTGTTGGCATGGTGATATCGGTGAATTGACAGTTTCTTTCATTGATGACAATGGTGACGTTGATGGGTCTTATGGGTATAAAAAACAAAGTTCTTCATGGACTGGCATAGTAACCGTTAAAAAAGGTGATACTGTTGTTAAGTCTTTTTCAGATTACGTTGGTTCATACCAAGGCTCTTTAGCAGGTGTATTAAGCTTTGATGAAGACACGATTTCTTTCAAAAAAGGAGATTTATTTGACTACGGTCTTACCGATCATGTTGTAAGTTATGATTTGTCAAGAGTTAAGTATATTGAACTCCATGGAAAGGTCCTGGCCAGTTATACTGGGCATACATGCGGGAATTATGTTCAAGTTCTGGTTGTTGACCCCGGGAATCAGCCTGAGTCTGTTAACTTGTCATCTTGGCAGGAGGCTGATTATGGCAACGGCTCAGCAGGAGACTGGAGGGTTAGCGAGGACTCCTTATCTGTCAAGCAGCACATCAATGGTGATCCAACCTTTTTTATTAGCGATTTTGTGCTGGGTGGCTCTCGCTTTGAAGGCTCTTTCAAGGTAGAGACGGCCGTGGATGATGACTTTATTGGCTTTGTGTTTGGTTATCAGGGCTTAAATGTTGACCCCGGTTTTTATCTCTTTTCCTGGAAGAAAAATGACCAGTCTACGGGAGAAGAAGGTTTCAAAGTGGTTAAGGTCAAAAACTCACCAAGTACTGCTTATGATGGAGAGTTCTGGAATCTGGAGAATTCAACCAATATGACGGTGCTTGCTGAAGATGTGGGCAGCACCAAGGGTTGGGTTGAAAACAAAGAGTACAATTTTTCTCTCAGTTATCAGGAAAACGGCAATATTCGTATTTTGGTAACGGATACAGATACCCAGGAGTTATTATGGGACAGTGGACTTATTGTTGACCCTGAACCCATCGGCTCCGGAAAGGTTGGCTTTTATAACTTTAGCCAGGAAGGGGTGTCCTACAAAGGCTTTACCAGGGCTTTGCTTCTAAAGCCTATTGCCGATGCGGGTACAGACTACCAAATTTCAGCCACGGTACCAGAGCTTCAACTGTCTGGTGAAGAAAGCATTGATCCTGATGCGCAAGACAGCTCTGACAATGGCATTCGACAGTGGCAGTGGGATATTGGTGATGATGGTCACAGTGACGATGCAGAAAAGACGAATAAAGTTATATTGGTCACTCTTCAGGAATTATTGGCTAAGGGGTTAACATTGACAACTCCAGTTCCGGTCAGACTGACTGTTACTGATGCTGATGGTCTTACTGCTTCCGATATTACTTATATTGCCTACAGCAATACTGCGCCCCAGGTCGATGCTGGGGGGCCGTACACCAAGGTTCTGCCTGGTCAGCAGTTGATGCTTCTAGGTTCTGTCACTGACCCTGACCTGGACAATGCGGTTGGTGAATCCCTGAAGTTGGAATGGGACTACAGACCTGCTAAGTCTGCTTCAGAAGTGGGGGATGGTGTTCTTAACGGTGGGACTGAGTTGGCGAGTCAGGTGATTGACTACGACACCTTGCTTGGTCTTTATAATAATCATGGTAATAGACTCTATTTGAATGCAGTCGATCATCAGGGGGCTGTCGTCAGTTCATCTGTCGAGTATGAGGTAGCCCTACCTGATTTGACTATTACGGATCCATCGGTATCAGGCGTTATTCAGAATGGAGATCAAGTTCAGCTTAGTTGGTTAACCCATAACAGCGGAGAGGGAGTTGCACGAAGTAGCTGGCAGGACTGTGCATGGGTTTCCAGTGACCCGACTTTCGACGACAGTGACACTCCTTTGGGCTTTGCCACTCACCAGAATGATACCTTGCTTCCCGGAGAGTCGCTTGTGTCTCAGTTGAATCTGGTGTGGCCAGACCTTACACCGGGCCTTTATCACCTTATTGTTCAGGCTAACTGCAATAATTCACTTAAGGAAAGTGAGGAGTTAAATAACTACCATGCCAGTAGCGCGTTTCAGGTTTCTCGTATCGTTAAGCTTGATGAGGTAATACCAACGGCTACTATTGCCGGTATCAAGACTCATCAAACACTTGAACTGATCTTTAACCGGCCAATGAACTCAGCATCTGCTCCTCAGGTTGTAGTATCTAATGAAAACCGAAGTCTTAATGTTGGCAGTGGTATTTGGAGCAGTGAGCGAGTTTATCGGACGGGCCTTATTGAATTTCCTGAAAATATCAATGAAGTATTTGATGTGAATATTGAAAATGCTACCGATGATGGCGGCCTTTTGATGGAACTGTATTTCCGGGAAAGTATTTTTGAAGTGGATACAATCCGGCCTGTCTCTCCTGCTATTAACCAGCCTGATATCAGCACAGGAAGCATTGAGCTGACCTCTGACAAACTTCAGGTTTCAGGTGAAAGTCTGGAGCCATTAACTCTGGAAATTAATGGCCAAATAGTTCTGGAGGCCCCTGCTGGGTCATGGGTTATTTATGATCTGACAATGAATCAAGGAGTTAACCAGTTAGCATTGATAGGAAGAGATCGAGCCGGAAATGCTACGGAGGCTATTGAGTTTACTGTCCATGTTGACAGCATTGCTCCTGTGATTGAAGACATTGTTCCATCAGGGTTGGTTAACGAAATTCCTGAACTAATAGAAGTTAACTACCTTGAAAGTGGCAGCGGAATTGATGTTGTCAAGAGTAGCTTTACCTTGTCCCGCGAAGGGGTTTCAGTAACGGGTATTTTGTCTGAAGGTGAGAGCGGGGTTGAGTTCAGGCCGAAATCGGGACTTCTCGAAGGGCAATATATTGTTCGGGCCAGGTTGTCTGATCACTTTGGCAATGTATCCGTACTGAAAGAACACCGTTTTACACTCGACTACACGCCCCCAGAACCCCCAGAGGTAAACAACCACTCGGAAGTCACTACCGTCCAGCAGATTACCCTGATCGGCACCCGTGAAGATGGCGCTGCCGTGCTGCTGGGAGACAATGCTTTTGTCACCGGTGCGGGTACGGACTGGTCTGTTACCGTGGCACTGGCGGAAGGCGATAACACACTGTCCTTTACTGCCCGGGACGCCGCTGGAAACATGTCGGAGCCCCGTTTGGTGACCATTCGCTTCGATAACACGGCTCCCGGTGCTGTGACCCCTACAGTGGCGGTTGATGGTGACGGTACCGAGGCGATGTTGAGCTGGAGCGATTATGACGAAGTGGCCAACGGTGCGGATATTGCCCGCTATCAGGTCTACACGTCGACGGCTACGTTCAGCCGTGTTGGCAGCGATGGCGTCACGCTTGCCGGGACGGTTAACAGTGGCACTAAAACATTCAAACTGACCGGTCTGGTTCGAGATACAGAAGCCTATGTGGCCGTGGTGGCTGAAGACCAGCAGGGGAACCGGCTGGAGTCCGTCGCACCACTGGCGGTAATCCCCCGGGACGTGATGGCTCCTGAAGAGGTCGCGTCCCTGTCGGTAACGGCTTTTAGTGATCGACTGATCGCCCGCTGGACAGCCATTGAGAACAGTGCTGGTGATCTGGCTTCTTACCGATTGACAATCACCCGTGACGGATCCGATGAGGTGGTCGAACTTCTGGCTTCTGAGTTGGCCGCTCAGGATGTGCTGACTCACGAGATCACCGGTTTGAGTGCGGCAACCCGTTATCCTCTGCGGCTGCAGACAGTGGATCAGTCTGGCAATGCTTCTGTCGGTCGAACCAATCCGGGAGTGACTCTGCTGACCAACCCCGAGGGGGTTGCAGTGGAAGCCCTGGATGGGCGTGCCCGGGTCAGCTGGCAACCGGTGACGCCAGACGACCTGTTACAGGAATACCGGGTCTACGTTGAAACCAGCCCATACACCTCCGTAGCAGACCTGACGCCTTCCCTGACGTTGGATAAGCAACAGCCGTCTTCCGGCCTCGCCGGTCTGACCAATGGCACCACCTATTATGTAGCCGTCACCGCTCGTAATCTGTCTGGCGGTGAAGCACAGGCCGTGACGCCGGTCACGGTAACACCGGTGGCCGATACCAGTGGACCGGAGTTAACCGGTGTGCAGTTTTCGGGCAGTGCTTTGTCCAGTGGACAGGTGCTTAGTCAGAGTGGTCAACTGACCGTCAATGCAGAAGACCCATCCGGTCTCTCTCGCCTTACTGTCTTACTGGATGGTGATGTTCTGGTGGAAGACTCGGTGGCCAGCAATGGGTTGACGGCAGCTCTGGATCTGACCGCCATCGCTGACGGCGGCCACAGCCTGGAGATTCAGGTCTCTGATGCTCTGGAGAATACCAGCAGCCAGTCCTATGCCATTGTCGTCGATCTGGAAGCGCCCTCAGCACCGGCGTTGCTGTCTCCCAATGATGGCCTGGTGACCAATGAGGCCAAAACGGTCCTGATGGGCTCCAGTGCCGTGGGCACCGAAGTGCAGGCCCGGGTGAACGGTCAGCCGGTTGGGAGCTGGCAGTCGGTGGGCAGCCAGGGGCGTTATACCTTCACGGTGGATCTGGTTGACGGTGCCAATGCCCTGTCGGTTGTGTCCCGCTATCAGGGACGGAGCAAGTTGTCTCCAGCCAGTGATGTCATTACGGTCACTGTGGATCGCACGGTACCCAATGCCCCCGGGGCGCTCAATGCCCAGAGCCGGGCCCAGGGAGCCGTGCGTCTGTCCTGGCTGGCTGTGGAAGGGGATCTGGCGGGGTATCATGTCTATCGCAGTGCGTCGTCCTTCAGTACGGTCAATGAAGCCGGTGTTCAGCGCCTGACGACCTCGCCGGTGAATGCCCTGACTTACACCGATGTGCCCATGGACGACGGTGAGTATGTCTACGCCATCACTGCCATGACCCGGGCCGGAAGCGAGAGCGCTCCGGGTGAACTGGCATGGGCTTCAGCCGACAGTCAGGGGCCCCGCGCAGAGACCATTGAACTGGTCAGTAACGGCGCTGTGGGCGACGACGGTCGTTTTGGCCAGGGGACGGTGGAGGTCATGGTGCGTTTCGATGAGCCTCTGCGCTCGCCTCCGTTCTTTGCGTTCAGCTTTGGTGAGACCAGTATCCCGGTGGTGCTGAGCAAGGATTACAGTGATGAGCAACGCTATACCGGTCGCTTCAGCATCACCGACAGCACGCTTTCCGGCACCGGTTTCCTGATCTTCCAGGCCTTTGACGATAAAGGTAACCAGGGCTCGGAACGGGTCAGCGGTGAGCTGTTCCAGATCCAGGTGGATACCCGGGGTCCGGAAGTCCGTGAGCTGATCCTTAATCCGGCACACCCGGTGGCCAATACCGGCAACACCCTGGTGGAAGTGCAGCTGCGGTTGAACGACGATGTGGATGCAGCGGTTGCACCGGTACTGATCCCCACTCTGGATGGTGAGGTCATCACGGATCTGTCCGGTGGTATTGCCCTGTCCCGGGACAGCCAGTCCCAGCCCGGAAGCCCGCTGTGGGTTGGCCGGTTTACCCTCCCGGCGGAGGCGGGTTCAGCCGCGCCTCAGCAACTGGCCTTTCACTGGCAGGCCCAGGATGACCTGGGGAACGCTACCGGACGCATTCATGACCACCCCCGGTTCGAAATCTACCAGGGCAACCTGCCCACCCTGTCGGCCCCCGTCGGGCTGCAAGGGACCCCCCTGGCCGGAGGGCAGGTCTCCCTGAGCTGGAAAGCCGTCGACCAGGCCAGCGGTTACCGGATCTTCCGCCAGTCCGGAAGCGACGGCGAAGCCATTGAGGTGGCCGATGTCACGGGACTGACCTGGCTGGATGACAGCCACCTGAGCGACGGGCGTTACCAGTACCGTGTCGCCAGTATCCGCCAGGCCAATGGTGAGACGGTGGTCGGAACCCCGGGACAGCCCGTCAGCGTGGATGCGGACAGCCAGGCACCGGGCCAGCCTCTCAATGTCCGGTTGCGTCTCAACGGTGCCGGCATGGTGGTTGAATGGACCGCTCCGGAGGGCACCATCAACGTCAATGAGCTGACCTACAACCTGTACCGGCTGAACACCGCGGAAGGGGCGGCCATCGACCTTAAGGGTGTGTCCCCCCTGCAAACCGGTATCCCGGGGGATGCCTTTATAGCCCTGGACAGCCAGCCATCGGAGAGCGAGCACACTTACACGGTGACCGCCGTGGATGGTGCCGGCAATGAGTCGGAGCCGGCGCTTCCCCAATACCTGAACGCCGGTTTGTTGCCCGTCAGTCACCTGTCGGTGACCCTGGACCCGGGCGCCTATCCGGTATTGAACTGGGAGCACAGTGGCCAGGGGGTTGCCGGTTACGACGTGTACCGGGGGGAAGGCAGTGAGCGCATCCTGCTCAACAGCCAGTTACTGACGACCCTGTCGTTTACCGACAACCGCTTCAACGGAGGCCAGGCCAGTGACGGGGCTTCTGCTTCGCGCACCTATCATGTGGTGGCGGTGGATGCCCATGGCGTGGAAAGCCTGGAACACAGCCTGACTCTGCCGGGCCTGTCGGCTCACCTGCTGCCAGGGCAGTCCCTCAAACGGGGCGTCATGAATCAGCTCACCTTCCGGGTGAACAACACGGGCCAGCACAATGCCTCTGGCCTGAGGCTTGGTGTCCAGGTACAGGACGGCAGCCAGTGGCGCAATCACCTCTCTTCCTACTTCAGTGTGGAAGCGGGGGGCTTTACCGAAGTGCCGGTGGTCATTGGCGGCTATCAGGGATTGAACGGGCTCAGCAGCCTGAAGCTGAGCCTGACCCAGAGCCCGCAGCCCGGTGAACAGGTGCGTATCCAGCAGCGCAGCGAACTGATCACCGGCGACAGCAGCCTGCTGGCCAGCCTCAGTGCCGAAACCCTGCTGCGTGGGGCCACGGGTCAAGCCCGGTTCACCCTGGAAAACACCAGTGCGGTGGCAACGGAAATCCTCATGGCGAGCAGTCATGGCAACGCCGACTCCAGTGAAGTTCGACTGGTGCTCACGGACAGCGAAGGTAACCGTCTGGGCAGCCAGTCCGTACGACAGTTCACCGGTGATGTGGTCATCCTCAGCAACGGGGACAGTGTGGCTCGCCTGCAACCGGGCCAGCGCTTTACCAGCGAACTGACCACCCTGGACATCCCGGCGGGGGCCCCGGATAACGTGCGCCTGCAGCTGGAAATCGATCGTCTGCACTACCAGCGGGGCAAACCGGAGCAGGTCACCATTGCAGGGCTCAGCGCTCGCAGGGATCTGACCCTGGTGGAAACCGACTACGTGGGTGACATCACCGCGGTCAGCCAGGGCAAAGTCTTTGGCAGCGAGGCGGTCACCGTAGAAGGCCGGGCCCTGCTTCGGGGCAGTGACCAGGCCCGGGCCGGGGTGGCCCTTGACCTGATCTTTGACCGCCGAGGCTTTGAAAAACGGGTCCAGGTCACCACCGATGACGAAGGGCACTTCCAATACCGATACCTGCCGGAAAAAGGGGAGTCGGGTCAGGTGCGGGTTGCCGCCACCTACCCAGGCTCCAGTGAGCGCCCCTGGCACAGCGGTTTCCTGGTAGAGAATGCCAGCGTCAGCCCCCACACAGTGGATCTGGGACTGCTGCGTAACTTCCCCCAGACCCTCCCGCTGCAGGTCAAGGCCGGTCATGACACCACCCTGACCAACCTCCGCCTGGAAGCGGAAGCGGAAGGGGAGATCCCGGATGGGGTGCAATTAACCCTGCCGGACGCCCTGGAACTGAAGGGGCAGCAAAGCGGCTACCTGAACCTGACGGTCAGTGCCAACAACGATGCCTCGGACCGTGGTCGTCTGACCTTCCATGTGAAAGCGGACAACACCGAACAGGCCCTGGCCACCCTCACCGTGGACTACCAGGTCAGTGACGCCCGGGCCCTGCTCAGCTTCAACCCCGGCCATATTGAAACCGGTGTGACCCAGGGCGGAGCCATCACCGAGCGGCTGACCCTGACCAACAACAGCACGGCGGATGTGGACAATATCCAGCTGACACTGACGGCAAAAGACGGCAGCAGCGCTCCTTCCTGGCTGCACATCGTCACGGGCAGCCGCATTGACCAGCTGGCCATCGGTGGCAACCGCACTGTTGACCTGCAGGTGGCACCGCCGGACACCCTGGCGGAAGGCAACTACACCTTCTATCTGAACGTCAGCTCCGGCAATGCTCCGGACTACCGCTACCCGGTCTACGTAGCAGTTACCCAGGCCGGTGAGGGCAGCGTGTTCTTCCACGCCTCGGACATCTACACCGCCACCCTGGACAAACAGGGGCAACCCATCAGGGGGCTGCAGGATGCCCGGATCAAACTGCAGAACGAACAGGTTCTGACAGAAGTGTACGAAGGCCGGACCGACCAGGATGGCAACCTGCTACTGGAAAACATACCGGCAGGGCGCTACCTGTACCGTGCGTCGGCTTATGACCATGAAGACATCAGTGGTCGCCTGTGGGTGAAGCCGGGCATCGTGACCGGCGAAGAGATCTTCCTGACCAACAACCTCATTACCGTCGAATTTGAGGTGAAGGAAATCACCCTGGAAGACCGCTATGAAATCAACCTGAAGGCGGAATTCAAAACCGATGTGCCGGTGGCTGTGGTGGTGGTGGAACCCATGAGCGTTAACCTGCCGGTGATGAAAAAGGGGGATATCATCAATGGCGAGATCACCCTGACCAACTACGGGCTGATCCGGGCGGAAAACGTCCAGGGGCAACTGCCCGGAGGCAATGATGTGGCGCGGTTCGACTACCTGCAACCGGTCCCGGAGACTCTGGAAGCAGGGGAAGTGTACACCCTGCCTTATCGGGTAACGGCCCTGAGGAGCTTTGATCCGGATGAGGATGGCAGTGCCACCGGAGGGGGATGCTGGAGCCACCAGTACCAGGCCCAGGTTCGATGGGAGAGCCGGTGTGCCAACGGTCAGGTGGTGAAATCCGGAAGCGGCATCACCTGGCACAGTGCAGGAGGCAGCTGCAGCGGCTCCGGTGGCGGAGGTGGCACCGGGGG
>NZ_JBLYZI010000093.1:0-24336 GCF_057680865.1 Endozoicomonas sp. Z74 | reverse complement strand
AAGTACCTACATTGACTTGGTTTCTCCACACCATTGCAAAAGTGGGTGGCTGGTGTGATTCAAAACGTACAGGCATACCTGGATGGCTGGTCGTATGGAAAGGCTGGGCAAAACTACAAGACCGCCTACACACCTACCGAATGACAAGAGGTGTGGAGATGTGACTAAGAGACAGCCCTTTGGGAGAGGATTTGGGTGAGGGTTGGAGCCTGGATCCTGATCAGCGCCCATAGGCGCAATAAAAGTCCTTTGAGGGCGTCATCAAATAAGCCTCCGGCTCTGCCGGAGGTCAATTAACTGTTTTATCGTTTAGAACCCTATCCACTGGAGCCAGGGGAGGCCAATGGCCAACAAGACACATAAAAACAGCAAGCCGAGGATAAAGCCCATAAACCAGAAGTGCTTTCCGGGAATATACCCTGCTTCATACCAGATTGGACCAGGACCGGTTGCATAGGGTGTGATGACGCCCATGATGCCCAGAGTAAAACAGAGCACAAGGCTAAGCCGGGCCACGGGCATGTCGGGTATAGTCATCGCCAGGCTCAGAAAGACCGGTAGCAGGGCCGTGACGTGAGCAGTGATGCTGGCAAAAAAATAGTGGAGAACGAAAAAGACAGCCACGATCAAAACCGTCATCAGTTCTGGATCAAAACCACTGAGTTGGATGCTCAGTCTGGCAGCCAGCCAGGCCAGAAAACCGGTTTTGGCGAGCCCTCCAGCCAGAGTGACCAGAGTGGCAAACCAGACCAGCACATTCCAGGCTTGTTTATGGCCTGTGATATCAGACCAGGTGACAATACCCGACAGTGTCATCAGGCAGAGCACTACCAGAGCAGTGGTAGTGGCATTCAACCATTGGCTGGCGAACACCCATAGCAGTAAGGCCAGCAAAGCCAGCAGAGCCATGATGATTTCCTGGCGGGTCAGTGGTCCCAGCTTTGTCAGCTCAGTGGCGGCCCACTCTGGCATATGAGTCGATTTCTTCAGGGTGGGTGGGCAGGTCAGATGGTTAATCAGGGGAAGCGTCACGAACAGGCAAATGCCAACTGGCAGAAAGCCAAGCCACCAGTCTGTCCAGCTGAATTCAATGCCCGTCAGGCTATTGACAATGGAGATGGCCAGCAGGTTGGGAGCCAGGCCGGTCAGAAACATGGAGCTGGTGACACAAGTTGCTGACAGTCCTGTCCAGCATAGAAAACGCCCCATTCGTTCGGGCTCATGGTCAGGTGTTGAACCGTACATGGGAGGAATATTTGAGGCGATGGGAAAAACAGTGCCGCCGCTGCGGGCCGTATTGGACGGAATAAAAGGGGCCAGAGCCAGGTCCGCTAATGCCAGAGCATACCCCAGGCCAATGCTACTCTTTCCCATGACTTTCAGCAGGTGCAGTGATATCCGTTTGCCCAGACCGGTCTTCTGATAGCCCAGAGAGAAAATATAAGCGGCAAAAATTAACCAGACCGTGCTGTCTGTAAAGCCGGACAGTCCCCATTGAAGAGCACTTTTAGTGGTGACATCGGCACCGGGTTCCAGAGGAACCAGGCGCAGAACAATAGCCACAACGACTCCAGTCAATCCGGCAAGTGCGGCAGGTATGGGCTCTGTTACCAGGGCAATGACGACGGCTATGAAGATGGCCAGGTATCCCCAGCTTTGGGCATTCAAACCGTCTGGAGTGGGTGCAAGCCAGATCATCAGCCCAACCGCAGGGGGAAGGAGGATCGCCAGGAGTTTCTGCCGGTTGAAACCGGAATTATTGTTGTTCATGTGAACGTTGTATCAGTGGTTTAAGAAGGGATTGATATAGATAAGATATAGACTATCTGACTGGAAAAGTTCTGATAGAAGATGCCACTGTTGTTTTGATTTTTGTATTTATCCAGAAATACCTGCCAGAAAACATTAACGAGTATTACTTTCTGGCAGGGGTGTTGGTTACATTGCGTTGGCAAAGATGGCGGTGATTTCTTCCGCACTGGCCTGTTTCGGGTTGGTCAGGCCGCAGGCATCCTTGAGGGCGTTTTCTGTGAGAACGGCAAAATCCGCTTCCTTAACACCCAGGGTTTTCAGTCCCTGGGGAATATCAATTCTGGCGGACAGAGACTTGATGGCGTCAATGGCTTTTTCTGCACCTTCCTCTACTGACAGGCCGGAGACGTCTTCTCCCAGAGCTTTGGCGACGTCCCTTAAACGCTCTGGGCAGACCTGGGCGTTGTAAGCCTGCACGTGGGGCAACAGGATGGCGTTGCACACGCCATGGGGGAGATCGTAAAAGCCACCCAGTTGATGAGCCATGGCATGGACATACCCCAGACTGGCGTTATTGAAAGCCATGCCTGCCAGCAGTTGGGCATAGGCCATCTGCTCACGGGCTTCAAGGTTATTGCCATCGTGAACTGCGGTTTCAAGATGATCCCGGATCAATTCAATGGCCTTGAGGGCGCAGCAATCGGTGACCGGTGTGGCGATGGTTGAAACATAAGCCTCCACGGCGTGGGTCAGGGCATCCATACCGGTGGCTGCGGTGAGGGACTTTGGCATTCCAACCATCAGGGCAGGGTCATTTACGGACATCAGTGGAGTGGTGTTTTTATCCACAATGGCCATTTTCACATGACGTTGTTCGTCGGTAATGATGCAGAACCGGGTGATCTCACTGGCGGTTCCCGCGGTGGTATTGATGGCCACCAGAGGGAATTGGGGCTTTTCTGAAACATCAACGCCTTCATAGTCACGGATATGGCCGCCATTGGCAGCCACAAGGGCAACCCCTTTTGCACAGTCGTGGGGGGAGCCTCCTCCCAGGGAAATCACAAAGTCACAGTCGTTTGCTTTCAAAAGAGAAAGGCCGTCTTCTACATTGCCACAGGTGGGATTTGGCTGTGTGCCATCAAAGATAACGGAGGAAATGCCCTTTTTACCCAACTGCTCAACCACTGAACCGACCAGTCCAATTTTGTTCAGCACATGGTCAGTAATGATCAGCGCTTTTTGAAAGCCCAGCTTGGCGATATCAGAAAGTGCACTTTCCAGGCAACCGCTGCCCATCTGATTAACCTGGGGCATAAAGAATTTCATAGCAGGCATGTTCGGACCTCTTAATGCTTATAAGACTGTTTAAAAAATGACGGTGAAAATTCAAATTGAATTTATCATATGGGCTGTTTCTGAAGGAGGTGTTGATTTAAGTCAATAATTATTTCTAATGATTTGAACGGTTTTTTAATTAATCGTCAGGGTATTGGTGGGGCAAAAAAAATTAATGCAGGTTCAAAAAAACTGATATTTATTATTTGAAGGTATGTGCAGAATATTAGTTTGCTTTGCCGATTTTAAATCGGCACTCTCAGGGTGAAAATAAAAAAGTTCTGGCTGTTCATTAAATGGCGGAGACGTATTTTCAGTCTTTTGAATAAATTGAAAACCCGTGGCTCAGGGGAGCGCCCGTGGTTCGAAATTAATCACACCGATATGCTCACCTTCATGGGCCTTCTGTTTCAACCGTTGCAACAGAAAATCAAGAAAATAACGGACGGTTGCGGGCAGGAGTTTACGGTCCGGGTACAGGGCATATACATCCGCATCGAGCATTTGCCACTGGGGAAGTACCTGCACCAGGTGGCTTTTTGACGTTGACCTTACGCGCTGGGCTGGCAGGCAGGCAATGCCAAACCCGGCCAATGCCGCATCCAGGCAGCTGCTGATGCTGTTGACCCGGAATCGCCCTGAGGGTTTGATCGTCTCCTGTTGTTTTCCGTGGGGAGTAGATCGTGACAGGGACCAGTAGCCACTGGACAGCTCAGTTTGAAGTTCTACGCACTGATGATGCTTGAGTTCATCGGGTGTTTCCGGCAGGCCGTATCGCTCAATATAGGCCTCACTGGCATACAGTCCGCGACTAATGGAAAAAAGCCACCGGGCGTACAGTGCCGAATCCCTGGGTTTTCCCACTCTGAAGAACAGGTCCAGGCCTTCTTTGGCCATCCGGGGTTCCCGGTTGGTCATTTCAGCGTGCACCGTAATGGCCGGGTTTTCCAGCAGGAACTCCAGAATCAGGTTGCTCATCAGAGTCTGACCCAGTTCCATGGGCATCAACATTTGGATGGAACCCTTTGGCTCGTCCCCCGCCAGGCCGACAGCATGCTCGGAAGCCTCCCACTGCTGGATGATCTTTGCACACTGCTGGTAGTGAGACTTGCCGATTTCCGTTAGATGGATGTTCCGGGTGGTCCGGTTCAGCAATCGGGCTCCAAGGCGGGCCTCCATGGCTGCCAGTTTGCGGCTGACAGTGGATTTCTGAAGTTCCAGCCGTTTGGCTGCGGCGGTGATGCTGCCGCACTCCACCACCCTGGTGAATATCTGTACTTCATTCAGGTCAATCATTGGGTGATTGTTTCTTTCAGGCAACAGTGTTTTGAGATTTTGCGGGCTACCCCCCTATGGTGTCCAGTGGTACCTTTCCGCTTTGCAGCATTTTAGAGCGACCAGTGTCGCTCTTCCTGAACCCTGAAAATGTCAGTAGCCCGTTAACCCCGGTTAAACCAGACATTTTCACAGTAAACGACGAAAGCATCCGTTCAATTGCTATTTTCTGCCAGGCATCGAGGCGGGAATATCAGAGAAGTGTCTTCTTTTTATGGTATTGAAATTCTCCAGGCGCATAGCGTTATTCATCTTAGTGTCAGTGGTTGGCGTATTGACGGGTGGCTACTGGTGGCTCAGTTATGGTCAGTATCAGGAGTCCACGGATAATGCTTACATCCGGGCCGACAAAACCCTGGTCAGCTCCAAACTGCCGGGGTTTCTGGAAACCGGTTGGATCAATGACAACCAGAGGGTGTCTGAAGGCACTGTTCTGGCCCGTATCGAAGTGGATGACTACCGGAACAACCGGGAGAAGGCTCAGGCCAGCCTCGATTCCGCCAAAGCCTCCCTTAACAGTATTGTCGCTCAGACGGCCCTTCAGCACTCCCTTATACGTCAGGCCGGTGCGGCGATTGAGGCGGACCAATCCGCCCTGCAGCAGGCAGAGGACGACGTTCGTCGTTTCACCCGGTTGAGCCGTTCCGGATACAGTTCCCAGCGAGATCTGGAGTCTGCCAGGGTCTCTCAAGACAGCGCCCGGGCAAGGCTTGATCAGGCCCTGGCAAACCTGGATTCCCAGCGTAAACAACTGGGGGTTCTGGCTGCCCAGAAGCAGCAGGCAGAGGCCAGCCTGGCTTCTGCCGGGGCGGCCCTGGCTAAAGCCGACAGTGACCTTGAAAAAGTCATGATCCGGGCTCCCGAAGACAGCATTGTTGCTCAGCGGATGGTTCAGAATGGGGAGTTTGTCAATGCCGGAACGGCCCTGTTCTCCCTGATGGACCTGGATACTGTCTGGATTGTTGCCAACTTCAAGGAAACCCAGATCAGCCAAATGAAGGTCGGGCAGCCGGTTGCTATTGATATTGACAGTTTTCCCGAAAATGAACTCACAGGTTATATCGACAGCTTTGCGCCCGGCAGTGGTGCGGAGTTCAGTATCCTGCCTCCCCAGAATGCCACGGGCAATTTCACCAAAATTGTTCAGAGGATTCCAGTGAAAATTGTGATCCCTCAGGGCAGTGAACTGGCTGGTCAGCTTCGTCCCGGTATGTCCGTTGAAGTGCATGTGAACACTCTGGATCAGGCTGTTGATCTGAGCCAGCTGCATACGCGCAATAACAACCATGCGGAAGGAGAGAGTGCTGAAAAGGCTGAAGTGGGGCGGACCGTGGTTGCGGCCCATGGCTAGTCCGGAAGCGGGTCAGGTGCTGTCGGCCCAGGAGAGCGACAAGCTGACTCCCACTCAGTGGTTGATGGTGTACGGAGCCGTTCTGGCCGCTTTCATGGCGGTTCTGGATATTCAGATTACCAATGCTTCCTTGCTGCAGATTCAGGGCGGGCTGTCAGCCAGTAACGAGGAAAGCACCTGGATATCCACGGCCTACCTGGTGGCAGAGGTCATCATTATTCCCATGACGGGGTGGCTGGCACGGGTCTTCACCCTGCGCCGGTATATGCTGTTTTCGGTGCTGATGTTTGTGGTGGCCTCGATTCTCTGTGGGTTTTCCTGGAGCCTGAACGCCATGATTGTCTTCAGGGGGATTCAGGGGTTGTTTGGTGGTGCGTTGATTCCATTGGCCTTTCGGATCATTTTGATGACCTTTTCGGAAAAAGAGCGTCCAAAGGGAATGGCACTTTTTTCGCTGTCGGCGGTGTCGGCTCCAGCCTTTGGCCCCACTCTGGGTGGTTGGCTAACGGATACCTGGAGCTGGCATATGATTTTCTTCATCAACCTGATCCCCGGAGCGTTGATGTACACGCTCCTCCACAAAGGGCTTCCCAGGGAAAAACCGGATTTGTCAGCCCTGCGTAACGGTGACTGGTTTGGCATTATCACCATGGCGGTGGGGCTCTCATGCCTGCAGATCGTGCTGGAGGAGGGCAATATGAAAGACTGGTTTGGTTCTGACTATATTGTTCGTCTGTCGACACTTTCTGCGATCATGCTGGTGTTGTTTGTTGTTCGTCAGCTGACGTGCAAAATGCCTCTGGTCAATATTCGTGTACTGACTTATCCCCGCTTTGGCCTGGCGACTCTGGCCAATACGCTGACCGGGTTTGCTCTTTATGCCACTATCTACCTATTGCCCACCTATCTTGGCGTGATTCATGGCTACACGCCGACCCAGATTGGTCTGGTGATTATGTGGATGGGACTCCCCCAGTTATTGATTGTGCCACTGGTTCCCCTGCTGATTAAGCGGTTTGGGTCTGTGCCGGTGGCAATGGCGGGTCTGATGTTTTTTACCGCCGGTTACTGGGTTTCCTCCGGATTGAATCCGGATTTTGCCGGGTATCAGTTCCGGTTCGCCCAGTTGCTCAGGGCAGCCGGTTTACCCCTGATGATGACGCCACTGTCGATGATTGCCACCAGTGGACTGTCAAAAGCAGAAGCAGCTGATGCTTCCAGTATCTACAGTATTACCCGCAATCTCGGGGGTGCGATAGGGATTGCTGTGATGGGTACGCTGCTGACCAACCGGACTTTGCTTCATGATTTTCGGATCCGGGAAAGCCTGTCATTTGGCCCGGGCACGCTGAACCAGTATTTCAGTCAGATGCCCGGTATCTCCCATGACCAGGCCATGGTTCTGTTCACTGGCGAGGTGAACCGGCAGGCATCCATCATGTCTTTTGCTGACTGCTATCTTGTGTTGTCGGTCCTGATATTCAGCTGTATGGCTCTGGTCTGGCTGGCGGGCCGGGCGAAGGTTTATCCAGGCTGGTTCAGGCCGATGGGTGACTGCGAAATCAGCAAGTCTTGATCTGTGTCTATTCCTTTTTTACTGCTTTTCATGGTAAAAATAACGATTGGCAGACGTTTATGCGTCTGTCCTTTTTTCGAGAACCGTTTTCATAAAGCGTGTTTTCAGTGATTGAATGACAGGCAATGCTCTCTGTCAGTTGCCATACCCTGGTAGCTCCAAGGCCGAGAGAACCTGTTATTGATGTCTATCACCCATGTCTGTTACCAGCCTGCTGGAAGCGCCTGATGGTCATCCCCATGGAAGGAATGAGTCATTTTTTATGACCTTTCGGCCCGTCTTCGGGTTTTCCCCGGTTTCTGTTTGCACCCTGCCCGTTGAGCCAGCTGCATGGCCCGGGGCAAAAGAAAGGCTATAAAAAGTGATCAATAATGATGACTCTGTCAGGACAGATGCTTCTGCCCTTGACGGAAGCGCTTCAGAGCGTGGCTGTTCAGCTATATCACATCGGATACCCCTATGATCAAAACCTGGAGTCAATATTCGCTGACAACCAAAGTGCTCGTTGGTATGGTGGCAGGCCTTGCCACAGGGTTGCTGATCCGCTCACTGTTTCCTGACAATGTCTTTGTCAGCCATTACATCACCGATGGCCTGTTCCACATCATCGGTCAGATCTTCATCACCTCCCTGAAAATGCTGGTGGTGCCTCTTATTTTTACCTCCATCGTCTGCGGCACCTGCTCCCTCAGTGATGCCAGCACTCTGGGGAGGCTGGGCGGGAAAACCCTGGCCCTTTACCTGTTTACCACTGCAGTGGCCATTACTCTGGCCATCGTCGCCGCCATCATTGTTGAGCCTGGCGTAGGTGCCAACCTGGAAGGGGCGTCCAGCTTTGTTCCTCAGGAGGCCCCGGCGATCAGTGATATTCTGATACGACTGTTCCCTAATAACCCCATTGAGGCACTGGCTAAGGGGAATACGCTGCAGATTATCGTATTTGCCGTGTTGTTCGGCTTATCCATTGCCGCTGCCGGGGAGCGGGGAGAGCGGGTTGCTGATTTCTTTGACTCCATGAACGAAGTCATGATGAAGCTGGTGGCCCTGCTGATGAACATTGCCCCCTATGGTGTGTTCTGCCTGATGGCCAAGTTATTCACCACCATTGAATTGTCGGCCATTGCCAGCCTGGCCAAGTACTTTGTGCTATTGCTGTCTGTGTTGATGTTGCACGTACTGATCACCTACTGCTCACTGTTCAAGTTGTTTACCGGCCTGAGCCCCATGGTCTTCCTGAAAAAGATGGAAGACACGGTGATGTTTGCCTTCAGTACCGCATCCAGCAATGCGACGATTCCCGTCACCATGGAAACCGCCACCCACCGGTTTGGTGTGTCTAACCGGGTGGCGTCATTCACCATTCCCCTGGGGAGCACGGTGAATATGGATGGCACTGCGATTATGCAGGGGGTGGCAACGGTCTTTATTTCCCAGGCATTTGGCATTGAGCTGGGCCTGGGAGACTATCTGGCCGTGATTCTGACTGCTACCCTGGCTTCCATTGGCACAGCGGGTGTACCCGGTGTGGGTATGGTGATGCTGGCCATGGTACTGCAACAGGTTGGTCTTCCCCTGGAAGGCATTGCCCTGATTATGGGAGTGGACCGTCTGCTGGATATGGTTCGTACGGCTGTGAATGTAACCGGCGATTGTGCGGTGACCTGTATCGTAGCTAAGTCCGAAGGCGCCATGAACATGGAGGTTTTCCATGACCCTGATGCCGGAGTGAAAGAGGAGACCATTGACTTCCATCATATCCGCTGATTATAGCGATAGTTGAATTTGTACTATGCAGGCTCCCGGAATTTTGTGGGAGCCTGTTTTTTTTCGATCCCTTCCTGCCCTATGTATTGGCTGTTTACTGCGTAATAAAATACTGAACATTACACGGCAGCTCTCATATTTATAGACTACTCTTCTGACTTTTTAATCAGATGTTTTTGAGAGTGGCTATGATGTTCCGGCAGTTCTGGTCTCCATGCAAGGCAGCTGTTTTTTCACTTTTATTTCTCTTTTACTTTCCTGTTTTAAACGCTCAATCGGGCATGATGATGGATGGCATGTTTGGCAGTTCTCTGGGGCATTCAATGGTTAGTCCTGGAGATGGGATGACCCTTGATATGCCTTTGGAGTGGGGGGGGCGGCAGAAAGCTCAGGAAACGGGGCTTTTCAATCAACGAAACCCCATGGATATTCTTCAGCGTTTTATCTTTAAAGCTTTATATGGAGAAATAGAGCCATGCCCCTGGATAAAGCAAAAGCAAAGACCTATCCAGGGGATGCTTGATGAAGTGAATGAAATAGGGAAGTTTTGCTTTATTCCCATACCGACAAATACGGAACACGGGGTTTCGGATGAGCTGTCTTTTATGGGGTTGGAGGTAAGAGGCTGGAACCAGCATGAAGCGGGAGTTGTGCCCGTCAGACGGACTTTTAAGGTGCATAAGGCCATACATCATAATTCTGAGATTAAACTGCAGGGCAGTGAAGCTCCAGTGTCAGCTGAGACGCTGGGACCGCTTGCTTATATAAAACTTGAGAGTGAAAGCGGACTGTTTACTTTTAAAGGCGATGGGGCGCTTGTAGCGGTGATTCTGGACCCTGAACCGGGGGTCCAAATGATAACGACATCAGACAAGTTTGAGCTTAAGGAGGTGTATCTCCGGGTAAGGGAGGGCTCAGAGCTCTATCCTGATACGGGTTTTGCCCAGAAACGCCGCCCAGGCATGAATATGGATAATGCTGATGGTTATGCCAGGGGAGAAGGTATATTCAGTACGCCGGTAGATACTGGCGAAAAAAATGGCAATGGTCAATCTGGGGGGGGACAGAAGGGCAGAGGTTCTGTCGAGCAAACCGGTCAAAGTGGTGGTGGGCAAGATGCACCACCCCCTAATCCGGGTCCTGGAGGCAGTTCGGGAGGGGGGGATAGAGATGGTCCTGGAGAGCCCCCAAAAAACACGGGTGACAAAAAGGAAGGAAGCAAGCAGGCTCAGAAACAAAAGCGTGAAGGAGAAGAGGATGAAGATAATGATGCTGTTGTTGAAGGTGCAACAGGAAGTAATCATGACCAACAAGGCAAAGCGAAAAACAAAGGTATTCGAGGCTCTTCTAAGTTTCCGTTTTTAAAAAAGGGGGGGAGTAGTCGTCAGAAAAAAACTAAAGAGATAAATCCAGATAAAAAAACTGCTCAGGGACATCCAATAGGAGAGCAAACTGAGGAAGCTGAAAAGGGAGCTGATGACGGTGGTCGTAAACAAGAGTCCTATTCAGATAGTCATGTTGGTGAGCCCAAAACTGTGCCCGTTTCTTCAGGAGTCAGTGTAGTAGAGGTTCATTCTCCAGAGGTTGAAGGCTCACAAGAAGGGGCTACAGCACTAAGAGAAGACCTGAATAAATTGACAGAACGTACTGACCAGGTGAGCGCTGAGCAGAGGCGGCAGTCTGCCTATTTGAAAGATATGGGTAAGAAAGTCAATGATGTTCAGAAGGTTCTTCGAGGACCCATGCGTGTTGTGGTAGGTACAAATGTTGATGCAGAAACCCAAACAGAACTGACTTCAGATAATGTGCAGGATCTGGAGGCGCGTGCTGGGCAGGTGGGCGAATTAGAACAAGTTAACACAGTTCAATCGAATCAATTAAGAAACATGGAAACTCAGTTAACATCAGAGCAGGCCTTAAGAGCAACTGTAGAAGTTCAGAATCAGAACCTTCAAGCTGAAAACCAGAATTTAAAAGAGGAGTTGGAAAAAGCGAAGTTGACACCTGAACAAGCCTCAGCACCAGAGCCAGAAGCTCAAAAGGATAAAGAGGAGCAGTCTAAGGATCCTGGAGGGGGGGCTTCGAAAAAAACAACAGGTACCGATGGCGATACTGATGGGCAATAACAGTGTTGGCTCTTCTGTCGAGATATGAGTGCCAGCCGAACCGATGCCTGTCATTCTGCATCAGGAGTGACAGGCACAGCCGCCAGCAGCTCTCTGGTATAAATCTCCCGAGGCCGGGTCATGATTTGTTCAGTGTCTCCCTGCTCGATGATCCGGCCATTTTTCATAACGGCCACCTGATGGGCCAGCCCGGGAATAATGGACAGATCATGGGTAATAAACAGATAGGAGACACCCAGGGTCTGTTGAAGCTGTTTGAGCAGTTTCAGGATTTCCGAGCGGGTAGAGACATCCAAGGCGCTGGTGGGTTCGTCACAGATAATCAGCTCCGGGTTGACCGCCAGGGCACGGGCGAGAGCGGCTCTCTGCCGCTGGCCGCCCGAGAGCTCGTGGGGATAGCGTCCGAGGTGTTCCGGCAGTAGCTGCACCTGTTCCAGCTGCTCCAATATCGCCTGTTTGCGTTGCTCTGGCTTAAGGTTTACACCGAGACTGACCATGCCCTCTTCAATAATGTCGGCAACGGTCATTCTCGGATTCATGGACGAAAAAGGGCTCTGGAACACCACCTGAATCTTCTGCCGGAAAGGCAGCATCTGCTTTCGGGAGAGGGTGTCGATCCGGCTGGCTTGAAAGTGAATCTGACCGCCTGCGGGTTTTTCCAGGTTCAAAATAGCCCGCCCTACCGTGGTTTTACCGCTGCCGGATTCTCCCACCAGTGCCAGGGTCTGCCCCCTGGGAATATCAAAACTGACCTCCTCTACCGCTCGGGTATAGCCGCGAACTCTCTGGAAAATCCCTTTTCGGATGGGGAAGTGAACGGATAACCGATTCACCTGGAGCAATGGGGCTTCGCGGTTTGAGTCATTTCTGAACTGGCCGGAAGGCAGGCTGGCGACCAGCTGACGACTGTAGTTCTCCCTCGGGTTATTGAAAAAATCACGACAGTGGTTCTGCTCAATGAGGGTTCCCCGGTGCATCACTGCCAGTCGGTGGGCCGTTGCCCGGACAACGCCCATATCATGGGTAATCAGCAATACGGCGAGCTGGCGGCTCCGTGTCAGTTGCTGGATCAGTTCAAGTACCTGTTTCTGGATCGTGACGTCCAGAGCGGTGGTCGGTTCATCGGCCAGCAGAACATCGGGGTCACAGGCCAGGGCCATGGCAATCATCACCCGCTGTTGCTGACCGCCGGAAAGCTGGTGGGGATACCAGTGTTTTCGGGTGGATGGCTCCGGGAGACCCACTTCATCCAGCAGGGCTTCAATGCGTTCTTTCAGGGCTTTGGTTTTCAGAGTGGTGTGGAGCTTGAGGCTTTCGGCAATCTGGTCGCCAATGGTTTGCACAGGGTTCAGGGAGGTCATGGGCTCCTGAAAAATCATGGCGATTTTTTTCCCCCGTATTTTGCCCATGGCCTGTTCGGTCAGTTCAAACAAATTGTCGGTGCCGGTTTTTACCTCACCCCCGGTGATCTCCAGGGCATCGGACAGCAGGCGCATAATGGCGAGGGCGGTGATGGATTTGCCGCTTCCCGATTCCCCTACCAGAGCAAAGATTTCCCCCGGATACACTTCAAAGCTGACGTCTTTCAGCAGGGTTTGGGAGGGCCGGTTTCGGAGAGAGACATTGAGCCGGTTAACCCTGAGTGCAGGCAGGTTTTCAAGTTCTCTTTCAGTATTGACCTGGTTCATGATTGGCCCCCTCCCAGCCGTGAACGGGGATCAAAGGCTTCATTGACCAGGTCGGAGAACAGGTTGGCGGCCAGAACCAGAGTAAACATAAAGAAAAAGGTGCCGGCCAGGTTCCACCATACTGCAGGAGACCGGCTTAACTCTGAACTGCCGGCACTGATCATATTGCCCCAGCTGGGCATGGAGGCATCGACGCCCACTCCCACGTAAGCCAGAACCGCTTCTGCCAGCACCAGCAGGCTGAAATCCAGAATAAAGCTGATCAGGATAATGTGCATGACGTTGGGCAGAATGTGGCGACGCAGAATCCGGAAATGGCTCACCCCAAAGGCATGGGCGGCCTGGACATAGTCCAGTTGACTGATTTTCAGGGTTTCTGCCCGCAACAGACGACAGAGGGTGGCCCAGCTGGTGATGCCCAGAATGATGCACAGGGCGATAAACTTGACGTCCGCCTTTTCCAGGCTGGTGTCAAAGTAATTGGGGTGCAGATCGATCCACACCTGAAACAGGAGCACCGCGGCGGAAATCAGCAGAATGCCGGGGATTGAGCTGAGCGTGGTGTAAAGGTATTGGATGATGTCGTCCACCCAGCCTTTGAAGTAGCCTGCGGCAATGCCCAGGGAGATGGCGATGGGCATCATCACCAGGGTGGCCAGGGTGCCGATCAGCATCCCGGTACGAATCCCTTTAAGGCATTGATAAAGGACATCGTTGCCTGCTTTGTCAGTACCCAGTACGTGGTAAAGGTTACCCAGGTGAAGCAGCCAGCTCAGCAAGCAAAGGATAAGCGTCAGGCTGAGGTAGGCAGTTTTCCAGGGGTAACGGGAGGCTATGTTGGCTGGAGTGTTAGGTGGAGTGCCGGATGTTGAACCAAGACCCCCGTTAAATTTTCTGAATAGCCTGTGAGAGGCTATGAGCAGAGCGCTGATGAGCAGACCAAAGGCAATGGCTTTCAGGCTTTGCCAGAGAATATCCAGGGGCCGGTCCCGGGGATTCTCCAGGTGGCTCCCGGCGTATTTCAGGCCTGGAAAATCCCGGACTGTTTCGCCCTGGTCGTTCTCCATGAAGGTTTTCGCATAGGATTTCAGAGAGAATGGGGCAGAGTAAGTTCGTTCCACGTTGCTGGACATCTCCCCAAGTATCCGATCCAGCACGCTGTTGACGTCATTGGCATAGTAAGTCTGGTTCTGGCCCGCCACCGGGGGTAATGCCTGGCGGAAATGCAGAGAGTCCAGCAGGGCAATGGCCACATAGGTCATGATCACCAGAAAGGTGGATATGCCCAGGCGGGTCTGGAACACACGACTCCAGCGTTCACGGTTCTGGCGGTTTCCCAGCAGGCTGAAGATAAAGCCGGCCATGGCCAGCACCAGTACAAACAGTAGAAGGTCACTCCAGAGCAGGACCGGTTTCATTGATTCTCCCTCAACCGTTTAGCCGAACCCTTGGGTCCACCAGGGTGTATGAGATATCCGTCAGAATCAGCCCGAGGATATAAAGCAGTGAGCCAATAAACACCATGGACCGGACAATGGCAAAGTCCTGGGATTTAAGGGCGTCAATGGTGTAGCTCCCCAGTCCGGGTATGCCGAAAAAGGATTCCATGATCAGACTGCCCAGGAACAGCATCGGAATCACAATCACCACATTGGTCAGGATGGGGATCAGGGCATTGGGCAGAATGTGGCGGAATAATACGCTCAGTTCACTGACGCCCTTGGCCCGGGCGGTTCGGGCATAGTCCTGGTCTGCTTCTGCCAGGAACAGGGTTCGATAAAGCCGGGCACCGGAACCGATTCCGGAGACCACCCCGATGATCACCGGGAGGATCAGGAATTTCAGGCTCAGCCAGCCCGGCTGGAAGCCGGAAACCGGCACCAGCTGCCAGACCCGGGCAGCCAGGTATTGCCCGGCAATGATGTAAAACAGGTAGGAGATTGACATCAGCCCCACAAACAGTCCGACAAAGCCTTTTTCCAGGGAGGTGTTGCGAAACAGAACCACCAGGAGTGCAACACAGATGTTCACCCACAGGCCCACCAGAAACGTGGGCAGGGCGATGGTCAGGCTGGGTCCCATGCGCTGGCTGATGTCCCGGGTGATGTCCCGGCCACTTTCCGACTGGCCGAAATCCAGGGCAAAGAGTTTCAGGGACTTGTTAAAAAAGATGGTGTCGGTGAAGCGATCCACGCCCTGTTGTTGAGCATTGATGAACAGCGGTTTGTGGTAGCCGTTTCGCTCTTTCCAGAGTTCGATGGCCTGTTCCGTGACGTATTTGTCGCCCAGCTGGGCGTGGGCCATTTCATCGGGACTGTTGACCATGAAGAACAGCATGAACGTCAGCAGGTTGACACCGATCAGGATGGGGATGGCATAAAACAGGCGGCGGATAATATAAGCAAGCAACTCAGTTGGCCTCCTGCCTGTGTCGTTTATTCAGTGGGTTACTGGCACCAACTGCAATGGTTTGCTGTTGTCGTTTGTACAGACCCATGGCTGCGGGAATCAAAAGAGCGGTCAGCCCCAGGAAAATCAGGAACAGGGGCCATAATTTTGGCTGATTCCATTGTTGCTGTTTCTGCTCACGGAGTTCAGGGTCGATGCGCAGGTACTTGAGGGTAGATTTGCTGATGCCGTGGCGCTTGGTGTTGAACAACCATTGATGGTTCAGGTAGTACTCTTTTGGGTAATAACCGGTGAACCAGGGGGTGTCTTTTCGGACAATGGCCATCATCTGCTGAATCAATGCAGACCGTTCAGGCCCCTGGGGCAGAGTGCGCATTTTTTCAAACAGGCGGTCATAGTCCGGATTGTTGTAGTTAGCGCTGTTGTTGCCATCGCACTGGCATTTCAGGGGGCTCTGGGGGCCGTGGAGCATAAACAGGAAGTTCTCCGGATCGGGGTAATCCCCCAGCCAGCCCAGTTGAAAGAGCTGGTGGTTGCCATTGCGGATTTTCTCCCGGTATCGATTCCAGTCCGTGGCGCGAAATTCCAGTTGAATCCCCAGTTTTTCCAGTTGACGCTTCTGCCAGTCCTGGGTGCTGTTGGTGGAAGCCTGGGCCTGAACGTCAAAATAGAGCTTCAGGGGTTTTCCGGTTTGCTGGTCACGGCCTCCGGGATAACCGGCTTCAATCATCAGTTGTCGGGCGGTATCCAGGCTTTTTCGCACGGGCCTGGCATTTCGCCACTCGTGAGTATAGGGATTGATGGCAGAGGCACCGTGACCGGCGCCGTCGATGCCCGGTGGTATAGGACCCATGTAGGGCAGGGCAGCACCGTTGATGAAGATGTCGATGTACTCCTCCATGTTCCAGGCGATGGCGATGGCCTGGCGGAGTTTCTGCCGGGGTTCACCATAGCCACCCACCACCGGATCGAGCATGTTAAACCCGTTGTAATAGAGCGCAGGCTTGATCTCTTCGGTCAGGGTAATGTTCTTGTGGGCCATTTCACTGGACAGTTCCAGGCCATTGGGGCCAACCACCAGGGCCTGATCCAGGTTTTGCACGACATTGCCATGGTTGTCGCCGGAGCGGTCGTAGTACCCCTGAAGGAACTTTGCCCACAGAGGCAGGGACTCCTTCTCAAGACTGAAGACGGCTTTGTCGATAAAAGGGAGTTTTTTTCCGGCATCTTCCAGGTAGCCAGCGCCGGCGTCACTTTCCTCCCCGTCGAAGGGGTAGAATTCATCGCGGAAATTGGGGTTCCGTTCCAGCACAATCTGCCGGTTCGGGTTGTTGCGGGTCATCATGAAGGCGCCGGTGCCAACGGGGTACCAGTCAAGGGTCAGATTTTTTTCACGAAAGCCCGGGTTGTGGTAAAACCGGTCGGCCTCCCAGGGCACTGGCGCAAAAAAATGCATGGCCTGCCAGAACAGAAACTGGGGGTAGAGACCCTTAATGGTGATGCTGTACTGGTACTTTCCCAGTTTCTTCAACCCTGACATGGGGTAATTCCGCAGGTCCAGCCAGTGTTGATGTTCCTGCTCCTGTCGGATCAACCGCAGTTGTTCGGTAAAGTCCGCCATGCCCACAATGTATTCCGCCAGGAAGCCGATCAGAGGGGCTTTGTTTTCCGGGTCCGCAAGGCGTTTGATCTGGTATAAAAAGTCATCGGCGACCAGTTCTCGGGTGGAGGTGACCGGGAAGTCTGTAATCGTCGTGTAATCCTGGCTTTGCTCCCCGGATGTGAACTGGTAAAGATAGTCGCCGTTACTGGATCGGCTGAAAGCGGGATGAGGCTGGTAGAGAACCCCTTCCCGGAGGGTAAAGGTGTACTGCGTAAAGGCGATTTCCGGGCTGTTTCCTGCCACCGGCTGCCGTTGGCTGTTCAGATAAGTGATTTCAGGGAAATCTTCAGCCAGCAGGGGCTCAAGCTCATAGGGGCGTTTCAGGAAGTGATAGCCCAGGGGCGGCTCGTAGATCTGGTCAATCAGCAGGCTTTCATCGGTGCTGTAGGAAATGGCGGGGTCAAGGTGTTTAGGGGGCAGCTGGAAGTTCCCCTGGTAGATGACTTCGTTGCCGGTTTCTGCCGGGTGTGGTGAGTTCCATACCTCTGAGCAACCTGCAAGAAACAGGGCCACAAACCCCATCAGGCAGCAGAAAGGTCTGGCAGTGGTGATGTCGGGTAACCTCTCAGGCAGTGTTGGTGGCATTCTTGTCTTTATTGCTCCTGCTGGCGTTGGGTTCTTTTGTTATTTTCCTGACTGCCGTCAGGAAGTCGCTTCCTCAAGATCCAGTGGGGCACTCGTTGTTTCTAGAGTGTATGTCTGAAACGACACCTCCGGGTTGAAGCCCTCTCTCAGATACAGTGTTCTCTGGTTCAGGTCCATCATCAGGGTGACCAGGGTGCCCCCTTTGCCGGTCAGTTCATGAAAGGCGTAGGGCCTTAATATAGGATAAGGGCGCTGGTTATTATTCAAAAGTTTCTTCATTTGCCCCAGGTCCAGGGTTTCAGCACTTGCCATCAGTGTGTGCATACGGGCGAGCCGGGTTTCTGTACAGGCTTTACTGCTGGTGGGTTGTGCCTGTCCGGCTTGCAGGTAATGGTTGGTATGAAGGTAGTAACGGTCAGAAACCGTTGGAAAGAATGCTTTTTCGGGTGCCAGCTCGGCCCCCAGGGCCCTGTCCGGGCAGCTAACGGTAATATGGCTGGCTTTACCGGAACCCTGTTGTTGAATCAATTGCCTGGCTTCACTCAGGGTCTGGCATTCCAGCAACGCCCTCAGCAGAATATGAACAGGAAGGCCGGTTAGCCGTTGATTGGCAGGCAGAATATTCAGGCAAACCCCCAGGCCTGCCTGGTTGATGCCGATTTTGGCCAGTATTCCGGGTTCGGTCATGGTCAGAAAACGGTGCCCGTTTTCCAGCTCAATATCCGCCAGGGCCAGCAGGCCTGAAAGGGCTTCTGCCCAGTCCCAGTTCTGGCCCAGTAATCCTTTTTCAGGAAAGGCGACAGAGGAACATTCCGCAGAGGCCGGGGAGGACATCAATTCGCTGCGGGCATTCAGGCAGTAGATCCAGAATGGTTCCACATTGGCCGCCAGGGCAATGGCATCCATTTCTTCGATATAGTCTGGCCTGAAGTCAGCGATTTTGGGCATCAGCTGGGCTATGTGTTGCTCCAGGCGTACCCTGTCCGACAAGAAGCGGGAGCGGTAATAGTCCAGGGCCTGGTGGATTTCCCGGTGCATTTGTTCGCCATGAGCGACCCCCCTTTCCCTGGGAGTACCTCTTAAAATAAGCTGCTTCATCAAGGGCGTTCCTGAAAATGGACAGGCTTCTTTATAGGTATCTTACGCAATTATGGGGTGGGTTCCCAGCGGCATTGTAAGGGCGCAAAATGCTATGTAATAGCTTGCAGAGGGGGGAGGGGGATCAGGCCAGGTAAAGGATAGCCATGAAGATGAACCCGGGTACAAAGAACCCCACAAGTGCACCGGACTCCCGGTCTCCCCAGCGTTTTTCGGTTACTTGCCCGGCATAGTGAATGGCAACAATCCATGCCAGCAGGCAGGCTGCTGCTATCACCCAGCCCATGGGGGTCATTCCTTCCAGTATTTTGGCCAGATTAAACATAATGGTGTTTTTCGCTCCCGCTGTTTGCTGTTATTTCTATTTCATTAACACTAGCAGCCTGTCGGGCTTATGCTTTCGAGCATAAAATTCAGTAGAGCGAGCCAAATTTTTCGATGGATTCGTGCGAATAGTTGACCTATTTAATCGAATTCATCGAAAAATTTGGCCGTTCTTTCTGGGTTTTAGGCCGAAATAGTCGTAAGTCCGACAGGCTGCTAGCAAGGAGAAAGCATAGACGGTGTGGAAAGGGGCTGCAGGGTAAGGTGGGGGAATAAGCGGCAGTTATGAGGGAGGGTTTGCTGACGAATAAGGAACCGAAGTTCCTTATTCGTGGGAAGGGAGGCTTTTTTCCGGTTTACATGGCCGGGTATGTGTAGGAAGCCTGAATACCCAGGGGCAGGCCCAGAGCCCAGTAGGCCAGCAGGAACAGAGTCCAGCCGATCATCATGGCGATGGAGTAAGGCATCATCATGGAGGCCAGGGAGCCAATACCGGAGTTCTTCACATAACGCTGGCAGTAAACCACGACCAGTGGGAAGAAGACCATCAGAGGAGAGATGATATTGGAAACCGAGTCTCCAACCCGGTAGGCCGCCTGGGACAGCTCTGGAGAAATACCCACTGCCATCAGCATAGGCACCAGGATCGGTCCGATCAGGGCCCATTTGGCGGATGCGGAACCGACGACCAGGTTCACCATGGCGGTCAGCAGAATCATGCCAATAATGGTGATCTGGCCAGGCAGGTCCAGGGCATGGAGAACTTCAGCACCACTGAGTGCCAGGACAGTACCCAGGTTCGAGTTAGAGAAGGCATAGAGGAACTGGGCACAGAAGAAGGACATGACCAGATAGGAACCCATGGTGGTCATGGTGTCATTCATGGCAACCACGGTGTCTTTTGAGGTTTTGAAGGTGCCTGAGACCTTGCCGTACACCATGCCCGGGATAATAAACAGGATAAAGATCAGAGGGACAATGGACTGCATGATCGGAGCGGAAAACGCAGTGATCTCCCCTGCAGGCGAACGGAGGGGGGAAGTTTCCGGATAAACCGCAGCAATCAGCAGACCAATACCCGCCAGCATGGACAGCCCGGCAGCATTAAAGGCTTTGCTTTCTTCGGAGGTGAAGGAACCAAGGTCAGGGGCTTGCTCCACATCATCATCAATGTGGGTCGTACTGTTCAGGCGGGGCTCAATCACTTTATCGGTGATGTACCAGCCGATGGCAACGATCACGATGCTGGAGGATCCGGTGAAGAAGAGGTTGGCCAGAGGGTTCATCTGATAGCTGGCGTCCAGGATCTGGGCGGCGGACTGGGTGAAGCCCTGCAGCAATGGGTCAATGCCTGAGGGGATAAAGTTAGCTGAGAAGCCACCGGATACACCTGCGAACGCAGCAGCAATACCGGCCAGAGGGTGTCTGCCAGCGGCATGGAAGATAATACCGCCCAGAGGAATTACCAGAACATAACCGGCATCCGCTGCAGTATGACTGACAATGGCCACCAGAATCAGCATGGGAGTGAGCAGTTTAGGATGGGTGATGCTCAGCAGTTTCTTGAGTCCGGTGTTGATAAAACCGGATTTTTCTGCAACACCGACACCCAGCATGGCCACCAGAACGATTCCCATGGGGGCAAAGCCGGTGAAGGTTTTCACCATGCTGGCAAGGAAAGTGGCCAGGGCGGTTCCGGTGAGGAGATTGTTCACCACTACCGCCTCGCCAGTGGCCGGATGCACCATGTCCAGGTTGATCTGGGACATAACCGCAGATAGCCCCCAGACAACGAACAGGCCATAAAGAAACAGCAGGGTGGGGTCGGGCAGCTTGTTCCCGGCCTTCTCAATACCGTTCAGGAATCGAGTCATCAGAGTGGACTGATTCGGGCTGGTTTCGGGCATAGGGGGGGCTTTAGTTATAGTCATGGTACGTACGTCTCAGCAAAATACGAGTCGACTGTAAAAAAAAACAACTGGCTGAGTAATGACCTGAATCAAGTATTTATAATAATGAATTATATTTTTATAATATTTGGATATATTTCCTGCCTGCTTTGTGATCGGCTGGTTTTTTATTCTGGGCTATAGCGCAGTATTATTTCGTTTTTCGAGACTGAATCCCATCCATTTGTAAAGACTGTCGTTGACCACCCGCTCGGTATATCCGGTTTTTTGCCGTGCCCGAAGTTGTTCTGCAATGGCCTCAATGGGGAGTGAGCAGTTCATATTTCGTGAAATGCCCACATGGAGGTTGAAAGAGGCAATTTCTACCGGCATTTTTTCAAAGCGGCCTTCAAGATCCAGTAAAGAGACAAACAGGTCCCCCTGGATCTGGGGGTAAATGGCGTAATCAACGCGACCAACATTCAGCATTTTTAACCCCTGTTTGGCGTTAAAGGTTCGAACCAGTTGCAGCTCTTCTGCCACAAATCGGTCGAATTTTTCTCCAAAGCGCAGGTTTTTGGGGGCGACCCCTTTTAATGGCAACAGGTCGGCCCATTGCTGGAGGTTCAGTTTCTGGTCTTTGCGGGTAATCACCATATAGCTTTGTGTGTAGATGGGAGGTTCGATGAACTCAATGTCTTTGCGGCACTCATCACGCTGTATCATGGCCGGGTTCACCTGGACTATGCCTCGCTTGAGTTTTCGGTTTACCCGGTTGGCGCCACCGAAGTAATCGTTTTTCACCCGTATCCCGAGCTCTTCCAGAATTTCGGTGATCAGTTCTGTGGCTGCCCCCTGGGTCTGCTGGTAGTCCCCCCAGACAATGGGGGGCAGGTCAGGGTGCCCTGAAACAACCACTTCGGAGCAGTATGCAGAGGCTGGAGAGTCTGCGTGAAGCCGGGTGGCAAACGCACTGATTATCAGTATTATGGCGATGCGGCGCACGGTGAGTTCCTTTTCTACGACCGCCGTATTTAATCCCAGTGCTCCATCAGGATCAACCTTGATTCCCGGTGTTTTGGCAGCTTGAAAAGAAAGAGAGATTGGCGGTAGTAATGACAATCAGAATCCGGGAGCTGAGTTCTGGCTGCAAAATTGAAAATGACATTCAGGGAATTTCAGTCCGTCTTGACGGGGAGGGTCGGTGGTGTTCATACCGGGAGGGAGAGCATTTTTACCGACGCTGTATGGATGGCTGTGTTGTGCTTGGCATGAGCGGGGGTTTGGTTGATGAACATCGGGCAAAGGAGCTGCATAATCACATTCATCAGTGGTTGCTATCGGTTGAGACGTCCCGGCCTGCTGTTCAGCAAACTCTCCATAAAAGCCGCATCTATACGGCAGACTCTTATGAGAGATTGGCCCAACAGTATCAGCAGGCTTACCCTGAAAAAGTCACAATTCTGCCCCCAGACCGTTATGGGGATATTGTCGTCCAGCCTGCGGTAGGCTGCCCGAATCGAAAGTGCTCGTTCTGTGCCTTTTATCAGGACAAACCGTACCGGGTTCTTGATGCTCCCTCGCTTTCTAACCACCTTGAGGCAATCAGTGGGCTGTATGGAAGTGAAATAGCCAATCGCAGTGGTGTTTTTCTGGGATCTGCCAATGCCATGGCCTTGTCACAGAGGCGGTTGGTGGAAGGGCTGGATATGATTGGGGCACGTTTTGGAACCCTGGACAGAGGGGTGGCCACTTTTGCTGACCCTGATTACAGTGCCCGTCGTCAACCTGCCCAATGGCTGGAGCTTAGAAAGTTGGGTCTGTGCCATCTTGTCATCGGGCTTGAGACAGGGTGGGGTGAGCTCAGGGCTCGCCTGGGCAAGTCAGGCCATCTGGGAAAGGTGTCAGCTTGTGTAACCGCTTCCCGGGAGGCAGGGATGACTGTGGGGCTTACTTTACTGGTGGGTGCCTGTCCTTCCATTGAACAAAGAAAAAATATCGACAGAACGGTTGCGTTGATTGAGAGTATGGGGCTTGGCAGAAAGGATATCGTTTACCTTTCCCCTTTAAGCCAGGGAGGTGTAGTTTCACCGGATGCCAGTCATGAGCAGCTCCTGTATTCAGACCGGCTCAGGCAGGTGACTTCGGCCAGAATTGTGCCCTATCAAATGCAGCGATTTCATTATTACGCCTAAAGACAACAGGAGGCTGGATGCATGTTTATAGAAGAAGCTCTACCAGAAGACAAAGCCGGTCTGTATTCATTATTGGAAAGACAGCTGCAGGCTCTTATGTCGGGTGAGGCTGATGTCCTGGCCAATATGGCCAATACCGCAAGCCTGTTGTTCCTGTCCCTTCCCGATGTGAACTGGGTTGGATTTTATATTCTCCGGGGAGATGAACTGGTGTTGGGGCCGTTTCAGGGGAAGCCGGCCTGCGTCAGAATTCCTGTTGGTAAAGGTGTGTGCGGGCGAGCGGTGAGCCAGGGCGATACCCTTTGTGTTGAGGATGTATGTGAGTTTCCAGGCCATATAGCTTGTGATCCGCAAAGTCGCAGTGAAATTGTGATTCCTTTGTATGAAGAGGGGCGAGTTGTAGCCGTACTCGATATCGACAGTCCACTCGCCGGTCGTTTTGACAGGGAAGATCAGACTGGGCTGGAGTCTATTGTGAATTTGCTGGCAGAGCGGCGGATCAGTGAACAGCTTTTTTACTGACTGCGGTTGAAATGTTGGATTCGGGAATGCCGGGCTGTTGACTTATCCCTGTATTTCATTAGAATGCATCGCCGCTGAACGGGGAACGCTTTTGCAGAGCAATAAGCAGTTCAGCGTCAGTCTGCACACCCCCTGATCAGTTCAGGGAGTTGTATCCAAGCTTGAGTTGATACGATTGTGCTTGACAACGAAGGCCGCCACGGTAAGATAGGCGGCCTTGCTGATCGGCATCAACGGCTGATCAGGGTTGAGAATCTCCTGGTTCTAACCAAGTTCTTTAACAAGATATCAGACAATTCGTGTGGGCGCTTGTGCGATTGCATCGGTTAACAAGACCTTGGTCTTGAACTACTTAAGATGCTTAATTGAGCAAGCGAACATATCTGTTAATTCATGTACGTTTAATTGCAAAATTGAGTCGTTGCTTGCTCTTCGGAGTGGAGTGACAAAACGATTTAAACTGAAGAGTTTGATCATGGCTCAGATTGAACGCTGGCGGCAGGCCTAACACATGCAAGTCGAGCGGTAACAGGGATAGCTTGCTATCTGCTGACGAGCGGCGGACGGGTGCGTAACACGTAGGAATCTGCCCGGTAGTGGGGGATAGCCCGGAGAAATCCGGATTAATACCGCATACGCCCTAAGGGGGAAAGCAGGGGATCTTCGGACCTTGCGCTATTGGATGAGCCTGCGTCGGATTAGCTAGTTGGTGGGGTAAAGG
>NZ_JBLYZI010000092.1:0-24477 GCF_057680865.1 Endozoicomonas sp. Z74 | reverse complement strand
ATAAGGACATTGACTGTTATTGGATCAAGCCGACCACCTGGCCTTTGAGGTGATTGTATTGTCACGGTTTTCTTCTTTACCTGCAGAGTGGCTTTACGTGCTTTTCGCCCGCCACGCTGAGGAACATCAACAGCATATCTTCCCAGGACAGGCTCTGCGGCCAGAGCATCAAAAAGTAGTCGATCATCGTCTATTAAGATCCGGTTTTGCCTTGCCCTGACAACAAACCTCCTGCCGTGAGTCAACTGGTATCGGATGTATTCATAAACATCAGCTTCGCGGTCACAGACACTGATGACCTTCGCTATTTGCGCACCCAGCCTGCGTTCAATATTTTCTGAAGACTTTTGCCATTTGAAACTCTCTTTCCCTTCATAGGGAAGCTGCTTGCGTTTGTGCTTTTTGCCACGATCGCCGTCGTTTCTAATCCAGCGCTGCTGATCAATCAAACCAATAGTTCGCTCAGTACCCACATCCAGCAACATTACTGAGTGAGCCCAAATGCCTTTGGATATACTATTTGCGGGTCCTCCAATGTCACCCAGTTCTGACCTGACAGAGTGTTTGTAGCTGAGAGTGGTACTGTCTTCTATGGCCAGCATAAGTTGAGAGTTGTTTGCAGCGAGCGCTGTCACCTGAAATCCGGCTTCGGCAATGGCTTCAGGCTCTACGGTTTCATTTTCAATGAGACGATAAGCACCCTCAACCGCAGCAAGGTTGCCACTGCAGGAAGTGGCCAGAGATGAGCCCGTATGAGCAGACAGGTCTCCTGCCACTCGCACCAGCCTTTTGGTTCGACGCGTATCTCCCATCTTGGCACATCCGAAAGTCTGTTCAGCCCATTGTTGAGGAGGCAGTGGCATCATGATCTTGGTCTGTCTCAGAAAAGGATAAACCAAGATTAGGATTTGTGACTAAGAGACAGCCCTTTGGGAGAGGGTTTGGGTGAGGGCTTCTCCTGATTAAAAGAACCCAAGCCCCACCTGGAAAAGCTGCTCCACTTCACGAACCTTCCGCTTATTGGTCAGGAACAGGATGACATGATCCCCGGACTCAATCCGGGTAGCGTCGTGGGCGATCAGCACCTCGTCGTTCCGGACGATGGCACCAATGGTAGTGCCCGGTGGCAGTTCCACTTCCTGTATGGTTTTGCCTACCACTCTGGAGCTGTGCTCATCCCCATGGGCAATGGCTTCGATGGCTTCAGCAGCGCCTCTTCGAAGTGAGTGAACGTTTACTACATCGCCGCGGCGAACGTGTTTCAGCAAGCTGCCAATGGTGGCCAGCTGGGGGGAGATAGCGATGTCGATTTCGCCACCCTGGACCAGGTCCACATAAGCGGGGTTGTTGATCAGGGCCATGACTTTCCGGGCACCGAGCCGTTTGGCCAGCATGGAGGCCATGACATTGGCTTCGTCATCGTTGGTCAGGGCACAGAAAATATCGGTCTCTTCGATGTTCTCGCTGATCAACAGTTCCTTGTCAGAGGCGTTACCGTTAAAGACCATGGTTTTGGTCAGGGTTTCCGAGAGGAACTGGCAGCGTTCCATATTCCGCTCAATGATTTTAACCTTGTAGTCCCCTTCCACTGCCTGGGCCAGACGCAGGCCAATGTTGCCCCCGCCGGCGATGATGATGCGTTTGTAGTCATCATCCAGTCGCTGAAGCTCTCCCATGACATCCCGGATGTCCCGGCGGTCGGCAATGAAGAAGACTTCGTCATCCGCCTCAATCACCGTGGTGCCCTTGGGCATGATGGCATTGCCCCGGCGGAAGATGGCCGCCACACGGGTGTCGACGCTGGGCATGTGCTCCCGGATGTAGCGCAGTTCCTGACCCACCAGTGGGCCTCCGTAGTACGCTTTCATGGCTACCAGTTGCACCCGGCCTCCGGCAAAGTCCAGCACCTGCAGGGCGCCTGGCCGCTCAAGAAGCCGCTTGATGTAGTTGGTCACTACCTGTTCCGGGCTGATCAATACATCAATGGGCAGGGCGCCGTTACCAAACAGGCTGTCTTTTTTCAGGTAAGCGGCCTGACGGATCCGGGCGATTTTTGAAGGGGTATGGAACATGGTGTAGGCGATCTGGCAGGCGACCATGTTCACTTCGTCACTGTTGGTGACGGCCACCAGCATATCCGCCTCGTCGGCACCGGCCTGTTTCAGAACACCGGGAAAGGAAGCCATGCCCTGGATGGTTCGAATGTCGATCTTGTCCTGGAGTTCCCTGAGTCGCACGGCATCGGTGTCCACCACGGTGATGTCGTTTTCTTCATTGGCCAGGTTCTCTGCCAATGTACCGCCCACCTGGCCGGCGCCTAGGATGATGATTTTCATTCGTCGTATATACCCACTGCTGCTGTTAAGCCGCTTTTGTTAGAAGGCTGTAGAAAAATCCATCTCCTGAGCCGGGAAACAGTTGTCTGCCAAAGCCTGTATCCTTTCCCCACTGGGCCTGAATGGGCTCCAGGCGGGCGTCCGGGGTTTCCTTCAGGAAACGCTCAATCTGCTGGTGGTTTTCCTGGGGCATGATCGAGCAAGTGGCGTAAAGCAGTGTGCCACCGGGTTTCAATAAAGGCCATATGGCCTGCAGAATCTGTTGCTGGAGGCTGGCCAGTGAATCAATGTCCGCTGCTTTTCGTAACAGTTTGATGTCCGGGTGGCGTCGAATCACTCCAGTGGCAGAGCAGGGGGCGTCCAGCAGGATATGGTCATAGGCTTTGCCACTGTGCCAGTGGTCCGGCTGGGTGGCATCTCCCCGGAGAATATTGGCCGATAGACCCAGTCGTTCCAGGTTTTCCCCCACTCTTTCCAGTCGAAGCCCGTCCGTATCCAGGGCGTCCAGGGTGATGCCGTCGTTCAGTTCCAGCAAATGGCAGGTTTTGCCACCGGGGGCGCAGCAGGCATCCAGAATACGATCTCCGGGACGGGCCTTGATCAGGCTGGCAGCCAACTGTGCAGACTCATCCTGAACACTGACAGCGCCCTCCCTGAACAGAGGAAGTTTATCCACATCCACTGCTTTGCCCAGGGTGATGGCCTGGGGGGCGATGTCCGATTGCTGGGCGGTAAGGCAACTGTCCAGTAACTTCTTCAGATAACGGCCTGGCTGGATTTTCTGCTGGTTCACCCTGAGGGTCATGGGCGGAGGTTGATTATTGCCCTCCAGAATCCGGGGGTAATGCTCCGGCCAGGCTTTTTTCAGGGCGTTGATCAGCCATTTCGGGTGGGCATGGGCACAGACCGGGCTCCTCTGTTCCAGTGCCTGCAACTCATCAAATTGCCGCTGGGCATTACGAAGAATGCCGTTGACCAGCCCCCTTGCCCAGGCTTTGCCCAGCCCGCGGGTTGCCTGGACGGTTTCACCAATGGCGGCGTGAGGGGGAATCCGGGTATAGAACAGCTGGTAGAGGCCGACCAGAATCAGGTTGTGAATATCCTGCTCTTTTTCCTTCAGGGGTTTTTCGGTCAGGAATTTCAGCCAGGCATCCAGACGGTAATAATAACGAAGAGTACCGTAGCAGAGTTCTGCCAGCAGGGGCTGGTCCCGCCGGGTCAGCTTTTCCTGAACTTCAGGCAGAGCACTGCTGAGGGAATCCCCCTGGGTAACCCGGGTGATGACCCGGGCGGCGATCAGTCGAACCGAAGATTGTCTGGCCATAAAATCAGTGGAACCGTTTACCTGTGCTGAACAGTTCTTTCCGGCTGTTGAGCAGATCCTGAACGGTCATTGCCCGGCTGCCGGAAAGCTGCAGTTTTGTTATGCGAAGCGTGCCCTTACTGCACGCAATATCCAGGCCGGATTTGTCTGCCTTGATAAGAGTGCCTGGTGCCAGATCGGTTCCCTGGTCGAGGGCCTTTGCTTCCCAGACACGAATGCTGATGTCCTCAAGCTGGGTGGTGGTCACAGGCCAGGGGTTGAAGGCGCGGATCTGACAATCCAGAGCCTGGGCCGGTTTGTTCCAGTCAAGCCGGGCTTCTTCCTTGCTCATTTTATGGGCATAGTTTGCCTGGCTGTCGTCCTGCTTTTCCGGGGCCAGAGTATCGGCAGCAATAGCATCCAGAGCTTTTACCAGGGCGGGCTGACCCACCTCAATCAGGCGGTCGTGAAGGTCGGTTGAGGTGTCTTCCGGGTGAATGGGGCAATAAGCCTTCAGCAGCATATCACCGGTATCCAGCCCGGCATCCATTTGCATAATGGTGACGCCTGACTCCGTATCTCCGGCTTCAATAGCCCTTTGAATGGGCGCGGCACCCCGCCACCGGGGCAGAATGGAGCCGTGGACATTGATGCAGCCATGGGCCGGAATATCCAGTACTGCCTGGGGAAGAATCAGGCCGTAAGCGACAACCACCATCAGGTCTGCGTTGAGGGCCGCCAGTTCCTGCTGGGCTTCTTCTTTTCGAAGGGAAGCGGGCTGGAAAACCGGGATGTCCTGCTCAACCGCCAGCTCTTTCACCGGTGAGGGTTTGAGCTTCTGGCCCCGGCCTGCGGGTCGGTCCGGCTGGGTATAAACGGCAATTACCTGGTGCTGGCTGCCCAGAATGGCCTGAAGGTGGGATTTGGCGAACTCTGGAGTTCCGGCAAAAACAATGCGAAGGCGTTTCATAGTCACTTTTTGGTTGAAGGCGCTCTTGATAATACAGCCTTTGAAAGAGCTGCCTGTGAAAGCACAGCCTGGGGATAACGGAAGGCCATGGATTGTCCGTTATTTGGAAGAGGAGTCCAGTCGCTTGTTTTTTTCAAGTTTCTTGCGAATGCGGTCCTGCTTCAGGCGGGACAGGGAGTCAATAAACAGCTTGCCTTCCAGATGATCCAGCTCATGCTGCACACAGACTGCAGCCAGGCCGTCCAGCTCCTTTGAGTACTCTTTGCCGTCACGATCCAGTGCCGTTAGCCTGACGCGCTCAAAACGATCCAGAAGCTCATAGAACCCGGGAACAGAAAGACAGCCTTCCTGGAACTCTGATTTCTCATCGCCAATGCCTTCGTAACTGGGGTTGATCAACACCAGGGGGTCATTGCCTTCTTCCGACAGATCCATCACCACAATGCGCTGGTGAATGTCGACCTGAGTGGCGGCAAGGCCCACTCCGTTGGCGGCGTACATGGTTTCCAGCATGTTATCCACAAGGGTGCGGATGTCATCATTGACCTCGGCGACGGGTTTGGCCACGGTGCGGAGCCGGGGGTCAGGGTATTCAAGGATGTCCAGTCGAGCCATGGGTGATCTCAGGTTGTTGATCTCAAGAGAGTGCTGTCTGCCAGAAATTAAGTTTTTACAAGGGGTCAGTATATAGGTAATTCTCGGTACCAACTAGCGGCGGGGAGGGGGCGGTGGGGGAGGTGCCTGGAACAGAGGGGGAGCGTCATCGGGGTTCAGCCGCAGGTTAAGCGCCTCCCTGACTTTTTGCTGGTAACTGGCGGGGTAGTCGCGCAAGTGCCTGACCGCCTTTTTCATGATGTCATGATCGGCACCGATGTCACGATAGCCACCGTAATGGCCGAACAGTAACTCGGCTTCCCGGGTAGCCATTTTGTCTTCAAGGGCCGTCAGGACATTTTCCCTGAAGGTAGCGGCCCTGCCTCTCAGTTTTTCCTCTGCCTTTGGCATCAGGTAATAATAATCCACCTGTTTGCCTGCAAGCTGCTCAAACAGGTCTTCGGCTAAAAAGGCCGGTGGTAGCAGCTCCTCCAGCAGGGTCATTACCTCTTTCTGGTAGGGGGCTGGAAAACGGCTGAGTTCAGCGAATGCCTTGACTTTGATATCACGATCCGGGCCCTCGGGCTCATCCCCTCCGTATTTCTGAAAGAGCGCTTTTGCCCTGAAAGGCTTCAGGCGGTGCTGTATCATCGCAAGTGCTTTTTTCGAGGGACGACCTCCCTCTTTCCGGGCAAAGTGAGCCATATCCAGGAGGGTTTTTCTGTCAATGGTTCCTGCGATCAGGTCCGACATCGCTTCCATGTCTCCCACTTCCAGGGCCCCGGAAAATTCCGAAACGGTATCCTCGTCACCCTTGCCCTGCAGCCACCGGGTAAAGGCCTGGGGATTTCCCTCGAAGAACCGGTCTGCTTCCCTGGCACAAATAATGGCCTGTTCCGGCGTGTAGCCAGCCTGCTTTAACCACTCAAGGCTCCAGTCTGGAGGTGACTTCTGACTTTTCAAGGCTGGCAGTTTATTGATCTCTTCGAAGAGGCGCTTGCTGGTAACAAATGTTTGCCTGCCAATAAAACGCTTCTTTTTTGCTTTTCTTATGGCTTTATGGACTTCCACTTCAGCGTGCTCAAGAGGGTAGCCATTTTCCAGCAACCGCTGTGTTCCCATTTTGAAAAGCTGCTTTTCTTCCTCGTTCTGGTACTCCATACCCCGGGCCAAAGCCGCAATGGCCCGGTGGTTTTCATTGGTTTTGGCCCGCCAGGTGGTGACATACAAGCGGGCTTCCTGTTGGGAGTAACCTCTTTCCATCAGGAGTTTTTCAGTCATTTGAACAAACTTGTGGTTTGCATTGTCACTCAGTGCTGGGGGGACCGGGACTTTAATCCGTTCTGATGCATCTTCTTCCCCCTCTTTTTCATCAGGGGGGAGCTGTGCGTGAGGGGCACCCTCCAGAAATGGGCTGTTTTTCCCGGAATAGGTTGTTTTTTTGAAGGGAGGGGGTGTTATTTCCGGTACTTTTTCAGCCACAGAGACGCCCGAAGATAGAGAGGATCTGGCTCTCTGTGGCTCATCTCCAAAGAAACCGGAATCACGGGATACCTGGGACTGGCGATCCCGGTTTAAACCACTGTTCATCAATGGCCTGAACAGAGAAGATCTGGGCCGACCACTTTCTGGAGTGGGGTTTGGAAGAAAAACCTCATCATCCTCATCCTGTTGTGCATAGGGGATGCTTGTTTCCGGAAGCTGGAATCCTGGTATGCCTGGATACCGTGGGTCTGAGGGGAAAGATGACCTGAAAGAGCCAAGGTTAATGGACTCAACGTCTGAAAAACCAGAGTCCCGGGAAAGCCTTGATCCCTGGGATGAGGTGACGCTCCCGAAACCGTTTTGCCATGGCGTTTTTGAGTAGGAGGAGGGTTCCTCCCCTGAGTCAGGTCTCCAGCTTGCCCTATGGCTTATGGAAACAAAAGGACGGCTTTTGCCATTGCCATAAGTCTCTGGCTGATCAGTGTTTTTCTGGAAGTACGCCTGACCTTTTCTCTCCGTTACTACGGGTTCTGGTAAAAAGGTTTCTGGCGTTTTTCGGGCCGTGCTGTTCTGGAGGGGGTAAGAGCCTGCATCATGCTTACTGATTTTAAAGTCACTGAGAGCCCGGTCAGTGGAAGGGTATGACCGACCTTCAAACAGTTTGATCCTGTTTTGGGGGCTGGGTGACCGTGTTTCCACTCCACTGCTGGTTGTTCTATCCGCAGGTAAGCTTTTGGGGGGAAACTCTGGCCAGCCTGTGCGGTTGTGGCCACCTTGTCCAGTTAACTTTGGCATTTTTGTTACTTTGTTCAGACCGGTTAATCCGTCTATCGGCCGATGGGGGTGTGGGTGTACAGGAATATTAATAGCCTGGGGAGGAATGAAGGTCTTTTCGCCACCAGGTGCTGAAGGGGGTTGTATAGCGGGGGGAGAGCTCAGGACGTGCAAAGACATCCCGGTAAGCCACTCTCATGTAGTCGGAGTACCATTTGGGGATGCCGTAATAGTTCCAGAGCAGAACTCGGTCCAGGCTGCGGGTCAGCGACTGCATCTCTTCCCTGGATTTGCTTAAAGGTATCCGGACCACCAGATCATCAACGGCCGGGTTCTGGATTCCCGCAAAGTTACGACTGCCTTCGGTATTGGCCTGGCTGGAATGAAAGTAGTTTTCAAGCTCCTGATCCGGTGCCAGAGTCTGGGGAAGAATCTGTTCAATCATGTCAAAGTCCATGGCCCTTACCTTGTAGATATACTGGCTGGTATCCACTTGAAGGTACTCCAGCTCAATACCAAGGGAGGCGAGCTTTTTCTTCCAGGGCAGGATGTAACGGGCGGTTGCATAGGAGTCATCCAGGAACTGGAACCGGAAGGCTTTTCCGGTAGCGTCTTGCAGTTTGTTATTTTTAATTGTCCACCCGGCCGCGGACAGAAGGTCTAGTGCCTCTTGCTGCTGGGCTCTCAAGTCACCGGTTCCTGCCGTGACGGGAAGTGTAAAGGGCTTTTTCTGAGTACCTGGTGGAAGAAGGTGCTTCCAGGGTGCCAAAAGACCCAATTCCGGTTTTTTCGGAAGCCCTCTGGCACTCAGGTCTGAGTTTGGGAAATAGGTAAGGGCTCTTTTATAGGCGTTGTGGAAGATGACCCGGTTACTCCACTCAAAGTCAAACAGCAGGGTGAGCGCCTGGCGCACCCGGAGGTCCTGAAAGATCTCGCGACGGGTATTGAAAAAGAAAATACTGCTGCCGTAGGCCATCTGGTGGCTGATGTTTTCTTTTTTGATTGACCCATTGCGAATGGCTGGAAAGTCATAGGCGGTTTCCCAGTTTTTGGCGACGATTTCCAGGTGAATGTCATGGCCGCCCGCTTTAAAGGACTCCAGGGCCACCTGCAGGTCTCTGTGAAAATAGAGAGTAACCCGGTCAAAGTTGTATCGTCCCCTGTTGACCGGAAGGTCCTTTCCCCAATAGTCCTTATGGCGCTGCAGAGTGATGGCATGGCCGGGCTGAACCTCCACGATGCGATAGGGGCCACTCTGCAATGGAGGTGAGAGTGTGGTCTGGTTAATGGATTTTCCCTGCCAGTAGTGAGCGGGCAGAACCGGAAGTTCTGCGGCCCTGAACAGTTGAATACGGGTACCGGGTTTTCGGAAGGTAAAACGAACCCGGTGATGATTGATTTTTTCCACAGACTCAATGGGTTCCAACTGCATTTTGTATCGGGGGTGTCCATTGCTGCGGAGTTGTTGAAAAGAAAAAACAACATCGTCTGCGGTGACCGGGTGCCCGTCATGGAACCGGGCCTGGGGCCTGAGGTTGAAAATAATCCATTGATTGTCCTCCGGGTACTCCACCGATTCTGCGATGAGACCGTAGGCGGTTTTTATTTCATCGCCGGAAGGACTGTACTGGCCGGAACCCACCATCAGGGGCTCATTAAACTCATTAAAGCCATAACGCATGTAGTGAAAGGTAGGCGCCTGGGAGGGGGTGATACCCTGGGTTGCATAGGGGTTCAGTGAATCAAATGTGCCGTGAACAAAAAGCCGGATTTCACCGCCCTTGGGAGCCTTTGGGTTCACATAGTCGAAGTGAGAAAAATCCGCGGGGTACTTCAGCTGGTCAAACCGGGACAGGCCATGGGAGTGATGAATATGCTGCTGGGACCAGGAGATGCTGGAGAGCAGAAGGAGGCACAGAGTCAGGAGGTATCTGACATTGATAATACATCCTTCGGGTGATGGTTTGGGCTGGCTCATGAATCGGTTGGGTTTCCGTTCTATTTGTTTTCGGCTTGTTGTTGTTTCGCTATGGGCATTTGGTAAATAAATATTCGACAATCTGGTCTGGATCAGCCTGATGAAATATAGCAGTTCTGTGACCTGTGCTTGAGAATTGAGCATGAAAGCCGAGAACTAAAGGAGAGCCAATTGCTCATGACCTGAGGCGATTGATACACTGTTTCACAGCAAAAGCACTTCAAGGGATCGGGACAATAATGAGACGCTTCGTTCTGGCAGGTATTCTGCTCTGTATGTCTACTCTGGGGCTGGCATACGATAGCCCTGTAAAGGCTGACTCGCCGAGCAGGTACACTGTGCAGAAAGGCGATACGCTCTGGGATATCTCCAATACCTTTCTGAACAGCCCCTGGATGTGGCCTGAAATCTGGCATGCCAATCCCCAGATCCAGAACCCGCACCTGATTTTCCCTGGGGATGTGGTCAGCCTGGTTTACATTAATGGGCGGCCCAGGTTGATGATATCGAGCCGGGGAAATTCCGGGCGAACCATCAAACTGAGCCCGAAGATAAGAACGATGCCTGGAGAGTCGGCGATTCCTGCCATTCCCCTGAGTGCGATCAGCAGTTATCTGAAAAGAAGCAGGGTCTTTGACAGTGAAGATGATCTGAGAATGAGCCCCTACATCGTCACTTCCAAGGATGACCGCCTCCTCTCTTCTGTTGGAGACAAAGTATACGCCCGGGGAAATTTCACCGGTAAAGGCATCAAATTTGATGTCTTCCGGCAGGGAGAAACCATCAAAGATCTGGACTCCGGCGAGGTGTTGGGTATCACCGGAATTGAAGTGGGGGCATTGAATGTCAGCAAGGTCAGGGATGATGTCGCCTCCCTGATCATTCAGGAGAGCCGGATAGAACTTCGCCCTGGTGACCGCCTGGTCAAGGAAGAGGGGAGTCCTCTGGTGACCACATTCTTCCCTCGCGCTCCCGATGCTCCGGTGGAAGGCAAGGTGACTGCCAATCTGACCGGGTCTGAAAAGATGTCCCGGTACGACACCGTAGTGATCAACAAAGGTCTTCGGGAAAGCCTGAAGCAGGGGGATCTACTGGCGGTCTACAAGGCCACCGTTCAGGTAAAGGACAAGTTTACCAATGAAATGATTACCCTTCCCCTCGAGCGGGTGGGCATGGTGATGGTGTATCGCCCATTTGAAAAAATGAGCTATGGTATTGTGTTGTCCGCCAAAGAGGATATTGAGATTGGTGATATCCTCAGAAGCCCGCAGCCCTGATAGAACCCGATATAAAGAGTGGTTCATGATGAGGGTGGGGCGCAGGTAAATACCTTACTCATTCAGGCTGAAATAATAACTTAATGGTTAGCGTTGATTCTGAACAGAGAGACTGGCCGTCACTGAGCCCCTGGTTATCGCTTTCCCTGTTGCCGGGGCTTGGACCTGTCCGGATCCGGCAACTGATAGAACAGGTTGGCCAACCCCATAAAATACTCTCCCTTTCCTCTGGCCAGCTTGAAGCGGTTCTACCGTCAAAGCTGGCTCAATCCATTGCAAAGCTATCGGGTGATCCGGAGATCAGGCGACAGCTTCAGTTAACCCGAAACTGGCTGGAGTCCAGCGAGGCCCACCATATCCTGACCCCCGACTCATCGTTGTATCCTGATGCCCTGAAAGAGTTGGTGGATGCTCCGGCTGTTTTATACGTCATTGGTAATGTTCGCCTGTTGTCTGAACCCCAGCTGGGCGTAGTGGGCAGCCGTCGTCCTACCCCCAATGGGCGGAGGGTGGCCTGTGAATTCAGTGAACAGCTGGCACGAAGCGGCCTGGTAATCACCAGTGGCATGGCCATAGGCATTGATGCTGCGGCTCATCAGGGAGCTCTGGGCTGTTATGGGGGGACTGTAGCCGTTCTGGGGACCGGGGTAGATCAGATATACCCGGTACGACATGGCGATCTTTACCGGCTTATTGCCGGGCAGGGGGCTCTGGTCAGTGAGTTTCCCCTGGGGACAAAACCCTTTGCCGGAAACTTCCCAAGAAGAAACCGTATTCTTTCCGGTTTGTCTCTGGGGGTGCTGGTGGTTGAGGCGGCTCTGGAGAGCGGTTCACTGATCTCTGCCCGACTGGCAGCGGAGCAGGGGAGGGAGGTATTTGCCATCCCCGGGTCGGTGATGAACCCTTTGAGCAGAGGTTGCCATAAGTTGATCCGGGAAGGGGCTGTGCTGGTGGAAAATCCGGATGACGTACTGATCGAGCTGGGGCCTCAGTTGCGCTCTGCTATGAGCATTAATCCGGCAGGCTCTTCAATGGAAAAAACGAGAAAAGAAACGGACCCATTAAGAATGAAGGTGATTGAAGCCATGGGGTTTGAGGTGGCCAGTGTTGATCAGATCAGCACGGTTTCCGGGATTCCCTGTGCGGATCTCTCGGTGGTATTGACTGAAATGGAGCTGGATGGGGTCATTGAGTCCACACCCGGCGGGTTTATCCGATTAGGGTGACCGGGTGTTCACATGCAGTCTATTTGGTATGAAGTAATAGGTGCGTTGTTTCTATAGACGCATTTCTGTCCAGAGAGTCCTTTCCGGTTGTTGTTGCCTTTGTTCCCTCCCTGCTACACTAGCGGCCTTCGCTGATCATCTTACGGAGAATGCTGATGGCAAAGCCATTTGTCGCCATTTTAATGGGGTCCGATTCGGACCTGCCCAAGGTTCAGGCTGCTGTTGATGTCCTGAAAAAACTGGATGTACCGGTTGAAGTAAAAGTGCATTCCGCACACCGGACACCGGATGCCACTCACCATTATGTCAAGGATGCCGACCAGCGCGGCGCTGCTGCGTTTATTGCCTGTGCAGGAATGGCGGCACATCTGGCGGGTGTGGTTTCTTCCCTGACCATTAAGCCTGTGATTGGGGTTCCTATTGATGCGGGTCCTCTGGACGGGCTGGATGCTCTGCTGTCTACCGTACAGATGCCTGGTGGTATTCCTGTAGCTACCGTTGCCATTGGCAAGGCCGGAGCGAAAAACGCCGGTTATCTGGCTGCCCAGATTATTGCCCTGGGTGATAAGGACCTGGCGGATCGTCTGCGGATGGATCGACAGGCAAATGCCGAGGCTGTATTGGCCAAAGATGCCGCCCTGCAACAGCAGCTCGGCAGCTAAGGCGGTTTTATGATGGATGTCAGTCGTGCCGCTGAGATAGTCAGAGAGGGTGGGGTCATTGCCTACCCGACCGAGGCCGTATGGGGGGTTGGTTGCGATCCCTGGAACAGGCAGGCCGTATATCGGGTTCTGGATATCAAGGCGCGCCCGGTGGAAAAAGGGGTTATCCTGATTGGCTGCTCACAATCGCAGTTTGAGCCCCTGCTTCATCCTCTTTCCCGGGAGGAAAGGGCGAGGCTGTCATCCTCATGGCCAGGGCCTTATACCTGGCTGATTCCTGATCCGGATGGCTGGGCGCCAGACTGGGTCAGGGGCCAGTTTGATACCGTGGCCGTTAGGGTCAGTGCTCACCCTCTGGTGAGAGAACTCTGCCAGGCTGTGGGCCACCCCATAATTTCCACGTCTGCCAACCGCGCCGGGGAGCCTCCGATGCTGACTTATGATCAGGTTGAGCAGACGTTTTCCTCGTCTCTTGATGGAATTGTTGCCGGTTCCACCGGGGAGCAGAGTACACCTTCCGAAATCCGGGACCTTCGCTCAGGCCAGCTGGTCAGGGCCGGTTGATTCCTTTTCTTCCTTTCCCGGTGATACATGACCAGCTGCGGGGCCTTATTCAGGATGTCTGAACTGTCTATCGATCATGTCAAAAGCTACCTGCTGGGTCTGCAGGACCGAATTTGCCGGGCTGTTGAGTCTGAAGGGGCGGGAGAGTCCTTTCGGGAAGAGAGCTGGGAGTATCACGGTGGCGGTGGAGGTCGAGCCAGGGTGATTGAAGGCGGTGACGTATTTGAAAAGGCCGGGGTGAACTTTTCCCATGTTCAGGGTGACAGGCTGCCTGCCAGCGCCACGGCTCACCGGCCCGAGCTGGCAGGAAGAAGCTTTCAGGCCATGGGGGTTTCCCTGGTGATTCACCCTGATAATCCATTTGTCCCTACATCACACGCCAATGTCCGTTTCCTGGTGGCAGAAAAAGAAGGGGCTGAACCAGTGTGGTGGTTTGGCGGTGGTTATGATCTGACCCCTTACTACGGGTTTGAAGAAGATTGCCGGCATTGGCACCAGATCGCGAAAAAAGCCTGCGAACCCTTTGGGGAAGAGGTCTACCCCCGTTACAAGCAGTGGTGTGATGACTACTTCTTTCTCAAGCATCGGAATGAGCCCCGTGGTGTGGGCGGCCTGTTTTATGATGACCTCAATGAATGGTCTTTTGAGCAGTGCTTTGAGTTTATGCAGTCCGTGGGAGACAGTTATATTGAGGCTTACCTGCCCATTGTCCAGCGACGGAAAGACACTCCTTATACCGAACAGAACAAGCGCTTCCAGGAATATCGCCGTGGCCGTTATGTGGAGTTTAACCTGGTCTATGATCGAGGGACGTTGTTCGGGTTGCAGTCAGGGGGCCGGACAGAGTCTATCCTGATGTCTCTGCCGCCTCATGTACGCTGGGATTACAACTGGAGTCCTGAGCCGGGCAGTGAAGAAGCACGATTATACGAAGAATTTCTCAGACCCAGAGACTGGGCCAGCGAGGCTTAAAAAATGGCAGGACCGGTAGACCAGTACGCAGTGATGGGAAACCCCGTTGCTCACAGTAAATCCCCACGAATTCACACGCTGTTTGCAGAGCAGACCGGGCAGAAGCTCAGATACAGCCCCATTCTGGTGGAAAGGGGACAGTTTACCGGAGCCGTTACTGACTTTTTTGACAACGGTGATCGGGGGCTGAGTATCACCGTTCCTTTCAAGGAAGAAGCCTGGCAGCTGGCTGAGATAAAAACGCCCAGGGCACAAAAGGCCGGGGCGGTGAATACGCTCTGGCAGGATGAGCAGGGGCGCCTCCATGGAGACAATACTGATGGGCTTGGCCTGGTTGCAGACCTGTTAAGAAACAATCAGGTTGAGATTAAGGGGGCACGGGTATTGGTACTGGGTGCAGGTGGTGCGGTCAGAGGCGTTCTGGAACCCTTGCTGGCGGAAGATCCTGGAGAGATCATTATTGCCAACCGTACCGTCAGTAAGGCTGAGGTGCTGGCAGAACTTTTTGTGGAAAGCGTGGAAAGTGCTGTTTCAGCCTGTGGATTTGAGGACCTTAAAGGCCGTTTTGATCTGGTGATCAATGGCACTGCCGCAAGTCTTCAGGGTGAGATGCCGCCTCTCCCTCCGTCCATTATTGATGAAGACACCTGCTGCTATGACATGATGTATGGCCCTGATGAAACGGTGTTTAATCGCTGGTGCCGTGAGCAGGGGGCCGGGAAAAATCTGGATGGCCTGGGCATGCTGGTGGAGCAGGCCGCGGAGCAGTTTGCCCTGTGGAGAGGTATCCGGCCGGATACCTCCGTGATTCTTGACCTGCTGCGCCGCGAGATTGCCTGACTGTCTCTATAATCATTCCTGCAGCAATGGCGACGGAATAGAGGGAAAGTGATGGACAAAGCTCAACCCGCCACCCTGATTACTGAAGACCTCCTGCCGGGAGACCTGTTGTTTCAGTTGCGCTCTGGAGGAGAAGCTGAATGGGTGATCAGCCGGTTATTTGCCGGGCGTGATGGCATTGCTCTCAACCATGTAGCGATCTACGACGGAGATGGTCAGGTGATTGAGGCCATTATGCCGGATGTCTGCAAAACGACACTGGATGCCTTTATTGACGCTTCTGTCCGGGACGGTCGAGGGCGTCCCTGCGTGCTGGTGTGCCGGGTTATCCCTGAATACAGTCACCTGATAACCCCTGTGCTTGAGTTTGCGGAGCAGTTGGTAGCCAGTCCTTACGACCCTCATTATGGCGCTCACAACAAGCAGGGGGATGACGAGAGCCCCTCTGGCAAGCAATCCTGGTACTGCAGTGAACTGGTGGTTGATGCGTTTCGCGAAGCCAATGGGGGGCAGTTTCTGTTTGAAGAGACTCCCATGAGCTTCCGGGATATGGACACCGGGGAACTGATGCCTTTCTGGGTTGATCATTACCAGGCCATTGGCGGGTCAATCCCGGAAGGAAAGCCCGGTTCTCACCCGGCGCTGCTTTCCTGTTCTGACAAACTCACCCCTGTGAACACCATGGGGGCATTGCCTGCCAGAGATGTGCGCGACTGGCAAAGCCTGGAGCCAGGGGTTGCCCTGGCCTGACTCTCTTTTCTTTATCTACAGACCAAGCTTTTTCTCAATCAGCCCTGATGTCATCAGCCCGGTCAGCGCCTGACGGTTTTCCTGCCAGATGGCATCCATATCCGGTTGCTGTTCCAACGTAGGACACTCAAAGGTCAGCACCGGAGTCTTCAGTATTTCGCTGGCATAGCTGCCCAGGGAACCGGGCGTGGGGTGCCCCTCGATTTCATCTTTCACCACCGGGTAGCCGTTTTTCCGGTGCAGGAACGCCAGGATATCATTGCAGTCCCCATTGCTGTTGAGCATTGGCTTCCAGGAGTGGAAGGTGAGAACAAACCCTGGAGGGTATTGTTGAAAAAGCGACAGAAGATATCGGTTTTCCGGTTCGCTGCCGGGAGCCGGTCCGGGGGAATATTGGTCGCTCCTGCTTTGCTCTGTCCAGTTGGACGCGGGGAGGTTTCGGTTCAGATCGACCCCGTTGGCATTGACCCGGGTACCGGCGGCAAGTCCATCAGGGTTTAGCACCGGGATAATGACCATTGGTATTTCTGAGGGCGATACTTTCAGCCAGCTGATTAGCTGATCAAGAACATAAACCCCTTCCGGTTCATCACCGTGAGTGCCGGCAATCAGGTAACAGAATCGTTTTGGTTGCACTCTGTCGGTTATTTGAGCCTGTATGGAGTGGCCGCTGACGGTGGTGCCCGGGGGCAGACGGTTGAAAGTCACTTGTGAGTGGTTTCCCTGCATCATGGCTTTTTTTCTGGCTGTTTTACTTCAGCTTAATAAGAAATGCTCAGGAGTGCTGATATTCTCAGTTTCCACCATTGCGGTTTGCTGTCATCGATTTTGCGCGCCGTTTGAAATAGACTGAGGCGTTATTTAACGGGAAAAACATTTTGCTTCCTCATTTTGCATGGGTGACTTTCATGGGAGAGGGGCGCAAAATTTTTTTCTTTCGCTATGGGCCTTTGCCCTATCCCTGACGTCATCCTGTGGTACTTACTTTCGAGTTTGCCCTGGGTGGCAGACTGGCAAGCTGAACGAACCAATGAACGCTTCTGACCCTATTCTCTCCAAAACGGTTTCACCGGATAACCCGCTGCGCAGGCAGATCTGCCGGGGTGCACAAGCGCTTTCCCTGCCGGTGTCTGACCAGCAGGCAGACCTGCTCACCCGGTACGTTGAGCTGCTGGCAAAATGGAACAAGGCATACAATCTGACGGCCATTCGCGATCCTGAAGAGATGGTTTCCCGCCATATTGTGGACAGCCTGAGTATTGTGCCGCATATTACTGGGGAGAATCTTCTGGATGTCGGCTCAGGTCCGGGTCTGCCAGGTGTTGTTCTGGCTATTATGTTTCCTGGCCGCCGGTTCACCACGCTGGACAGCAATGGCAAGAAAACCCGGTTTATGCTCCAGGCCAAAATGGACTTGAAGCTGGATAACCTTCAGGTGGCCAATGCCCGGGTTGAGAGTTATAAGGCTCCCTCCCGCTTTGATGCCATCACTTCCAGGGCATTCAGCTCTCTGGTAAACATGGTGGAAGGCACCCGGCACCTATTATCGGACTCAGGTGTTTATCTGGCCATGAAAGGCCTATATCCTGAAGAAGAACTCAGGGAATTGACGGCACGCTTTGATATTGAGCTGGTGGGCTGTGAACCGCTGAAGGTTCCGGGAACAGAGGGCGACCGTCATCTGGTCATTTTGCGCAACAGGCATTAAATGGTAATCAACGGCTGTGGCTAAAATTCTAGCGGTAACCAATCAGAAGGGCGGGGTCGGTAAAACCACTTCCTGTGTTAATCTTTCGGCTTCTCTGGCGGCGAGTAAGCAGCGGGTGCTGTTGATTGACGTTGACCCCCAGGGGAATGCCACCATGGGCAGTGGCATTGATAAACATTCCCAGCAGTGGTCGGTTTATCATGTGCTGACCGGGCGTTGTGATATAACCCAGGCAATACAGCCCTCCCAGGATGGCGGTTACGATGTACTGGGAGCCAATGCGGACCTGACCGCTGCCGAAGTGGAACTGATGAGCTTGGAGCGGAAAGAGTTCCGGTTGAAGGATGCTCTGGCCAAGGTGAAAGACCGTTATGATTTTATCATGATTGATTGCCCGCCCTCCCTGAACATGCTGACCATCAACGCCATGGTGGCGGCGCGGGGTGTGATCATTCCCATGCAGTGCGAGTATTATGCCCTGGAAGGCCTGACCGCATTGATGGACACCATTTCAGGCCTGCGGGAAACCATTAACCCGGACCTGCACATTGAAGGTCTGCTGCGTACCATGTATGACCCGAGAATGACGCTGACCACTGAGGTTTCCCGACAGTTGATCAGCCATTTTGGTGATCAGGTATACCGAACTGTGATCCCACGGAATATCCGGCTGGCGGAAGCCCCGAGTCATGGCAAGCCCGTTCTGGCCTATGACCGTAATTCCCGTGGGGCGGTAGCTTATCTGGCGCTGGCTGGAGAACTGGTAAAAAAACACGACATCAAAGGGGTTCGCAGCCGCTCTGAACGAAAAACAGGGACTCATTAACAGATGGCGAAACAACGTCTCGGCACCAATCTCAATGCACTGCTGGGCAGTGCCAAACTTCCGTCTTCCATTTCCAACGACCTGGCTGAACCTTCCGTGGAGCAGGCCGGGTCCCTGGACCGGGAACTGAAAGATCTGCCCGTGGAGTTTCTGGTGCGAGGCAAATATCAGCCCCGCCGTGATATGCACCCGGACGCTCTGGAAGAGCTGGCGGAAAGCATCAAGGAACAGGGCATCATGCAGCCCATCGTGGTGCGCCCGGTGGGAGACAACCGGTATGAGATCATTGCCGGTGAGCGCCGCTGGCGTGCCGCTCAGCTGGCAGGGTTGGCGGAAGTGCCTGCCCTGATTCGCGAAGTAGGCGACGAAGCGGCCATTGCCATGGCGCTGATTGAGAATATTCAACGGGAAGATTTAAACCCCATTGAAGAAGCCATTGCCCTGTCCCGTCTCCAGAAAGAATTTGAGCTGACCCAGCAGGAAGTGGCCCAGGCGGTGGGTAAATCCAGGGCTGCGGTTGCCAATATTCTCCGGCTCATGTCGCTTAATGCAGAAGTGAAGAAAATGCTGGAATACGGTGACCTGGAGATGGGTCATGCCCGTGCATTGTTGTCTCTGGGGGATATGGAACAGCTGGAGGTTGCCAGAACCGTGGTGTCCAAGGGGCTTTCTGTTCGTCAGACCGAGTCTCTGGTGCGGCGTATTCAGCAGGAAAAAGAAAAAGGGGCCAAGGCGGCCAAACGCATTGATCCCAATATCAAGCAGCTGGAAGACGAGTTGTCAGAAAAGGTGGGGGCTCGAGTGGCCATCCAGTGCAATGCCAAAGGTAAAGGCAAACTGGTGATCTCTTATAACAGCCTGGATGAGTTGGATGGCGTTCTGGCACACATCAATTAGACGGCTCTGCTTTCGTTGTCACGGAGTCTGCCTTTGACAACGAAAGCATTCTGATAACCCTGAGAGTGATGCTGGGTTAAAACTGCCTGTTGATGCCAATCCTGAAACTGGACAACTCTACCCTGGTTTTATTGATCATTGATTGCCCCGGGTAGCCATCGAGAGTACTGGTGTTATCCAATTGACTGAATTTATAAAATAGATAATCCATTTTTACTGACCATTCCTGATTAATGGGGTACTCAACCCCTGCACCTGCCGTCCAGCCGAGCTTTATTTTTGATGTGCTGGTATTGGCGGATGCTGGGCCAAACGTGTCTGAAAAAGAAAACGAATAATTCAGTTTCGATAAAGCCGCTCCTGCAGTCACATAAAACAGGGCCTCTTTATACACATAGCCCGCTATGGGGCGCAGTGACGCATACCAGGCTGTTTTTATCTGGCTCAGGGTATTGAAGGTGTGGGATGGTTGGGTGATGTAAGTGGTATTACCGCTGTCGAGGGTTTGTGATTTATTAGAGTACACAAAGTCCGCTTCAATACCGTAAACCAGTTGTTCTTTCTGGCGGTTCCATCCCATATTGAGGCCCAGTTCAAGAGCATCAGAGGAAGAGGATCCGGAACCGGCATCAGGCACTTGCTGATAGTCTTGAGCAGTGAAGTAATTGCCCGCCGGTGTCTCTGTGGTGACTCTCATTTTATGACGGGTGCTGTTTATATTGGCTCCAATATAAAAACGATCCCAAGTATTTTCTGCTTTTATTAATTTTTCTTCTGACAAAGCAATTGCGGGCAAAAAACAAAGAAACATCAGCGCCTTACAGAGCAAAGACTGAATCCGTTCCATGATTTGATTCCTGATTTTATATTTTTGAGTAAAAAGACTATAAACGAATACGGGTATAAAAAAAACACACGGGGTGGCGTAAAAGCGCTTGAAAGAAAGGAAAGCCACCTGCCGTTATTTGACAGGCGGCTGAATGCTAAACAAGAATGGTTGCCAGACGTTGAAGTTTGGTTTCCAGGGTACTTCTCGGACAGCCAAGGTTCAGGCGGACAAACCCCTTTCCTTCTCCACCAAAGGCATTACCCATACTGGGGATGACCCCGCACTGGTGGATTCGGGTTTCCAGCTCATTGTCTTCAAGATTAAGGCTCCGGCAATCCAGCCAGGCCAGATAGGTGGCTTCCGGTTTTCTAAAATGCACTTTGGGCAAGTGGTCTCGAATAAACTGGTTCAGCCGGTTCATATTGCCATCGAGATATTCCACCATCTGGTCAACCCATTGACCGCCATTCTGGTAGGCGGACTGATTGGCCAGCAGGCTCAGAGAACTGTAGACATCAATGCCATAGGCCTGAAGCTTTCTCTTCAGTCCGGTGGCACTGGCCTCATTGGGGATCAGCGTATTGGTCAGCCGCAGTGACGGCAGGCCAAAGGTTTTGGTGCCAGCAATGCAGACCGCCATCTTTTCCCGATATTGTTCTGCTACCCGCAGGCAGCTGAAATAGCGGTGAGCATCAAACGTGATATCGGCCCATATTTCATCGGAAATCAGGTAAACCCCGTAGCGATGACAGAGTTCGCAGACCTGTTTTACTTCCGTGGCGGACCAGACCCGACCTACCGGGTTATGGGGATTACAGAAAATCATCACTTTAACGCCATTGCGAAACTGATCTTCAAGGTCAGCAAAGTCAATGGTGTAATGACCATTGTCGTTGATCAGGGCGGATGTTTTCAGAGACCTTCCGGTATTTTCGATGGTGCGGAAAAAAGCGTGATACACCGGAGACATAACCATTACCGCATCCCCGGGCTGGCTCCAGGACTCAACCAGCATGGCAATGGCCGGTAGGCTGCCGGGTGTCGTGTGAAACCAGCTTCTTTCAAGTTGAACCTGGTGTCGGCTGGAAAACCACTCAGTGACAGAAGAGAAAAAGTCTTCTCCCCGCTCGGAGTAACCGAAGACGCCGTGTTCAATTCGTTCCCGCAATGGCTGACGGATAAATTCAGGGGCCTGGAAATCCCAGTCAGACACCCAGCTGGGAATGGCCGTTCCGGGAGGGACACCCAGCCACTTTTCCATGCAGTCCCATTTAAGGCAGTCCGTACCGTATCGGTTAACGGTTTTATCAAATGGGCTATCAACAGCGTCGTTTAAATCCAGGGACATTTACTTTCTCAATAAACAAGACAAGGGCCTGCTGAATGGGTATTCAGCAGGCTCCTGGTGGGTGTATCCGATTGCAGGCTTATTCAAACTCAGGCCTGGGCGGGCATGGCATTTGAGGTGCGGTGATCCTGGGCCTTGAGGCGGGCAATACCAATACCTGTGCTGGCCCAGATCATGGCAAAGAAAACACCGGCATAGTTCTGGATCGCCCAGGGCATGTAATCCAGAGTGGCAACCCCCAGAGTCGCTGCCATAAATACGCCCGCATTGGTCCATGGCACCAGGGGTTCGATGACCGTTCCAGCATCTTCCAGGGTGCGGGACAGGTTTTTGGCATCAAGCCCGAGTCTTTTATAGGTATCCCGGAACAGCTCTGAAGGGATCAGCAGGGCCAGCTTGCCATCGGAAGTGGTGCATACAACCGCCAGCGTTGTGGCGATGGTAGCACTGATCAGACTGGCGGTGCCCTTAATGCCTTTTGCCATAAAGTCCACGAGTACTTTCAGGCTACCGGTCAGAGAGAGCGTTCCGGCAAACGAAAAAGCACAGAATACCAGCAGGACAACGCTCATCATGGAGCTCATTCCACCCCGGTTAACCAGAGTGGCCACATCATCAATAACTCCAATATTGGCAAGGCCTGCATCGGCAAACATTGTGCTCCGGAATCCCCCCAGCATGGCGTTAAGGGCTGTTGTCAGGTTGAAACCCTGGATGGCTACGGCATTAATAATGGCCACGGCAATGGCCGCCAGCATCAGGGGGATGGTGGGGAGTTTGCGAATGGCACCCCAGAGAATCAGAGCCGGGGGCAACAGAAGCAGGGGATTGAGGGAGAACAACTGGTCGATGTTGGCCAGAATCAGGGTGACTTTTTCGGGGGTGCCTGTTGCGACATCGCCGGAGCCTGCAAACAGGAAAACACAGGCGGCCAGTATAAATGCAGGAATTGTCGTCCAGAGCATGTGCTGAATATGGGAGTAAAGATCGGTACCGGCGACAACGGGCGCAAAATTCGTGCTGTCTGACAGGGGGGAAATTTTGTCACCAAAGTAAGCGCCGGATACAACAGCACCGGCCACGGCTGCCAGATTAGCATCCATGCCTGCTGCAACACCCATTAAGGCAACACCAACGGTTCCAGCAGAGCCCCATGAGGTGCCTGTGCACAGTGATACCAGGGAAGTTACCAGAAAGGCCGTGAGCAGTAGGTACTCCGGACTGATAATTTTCAGGCCGTAATACACCAGCATCGGTATGGTGCCGCCGGCCATCCAGCTGCCAATCAGACCGCCTACCAGTACCAGAATAAAGACGGCGGGCAGTGCTTTGGTGAGTTTTTCAATGATAGCGCCTTGAATATCCTCCCAGTGATACCCCTGTTTAAGGGCGACCAGGGCTGCTACAACCGCAGAGGCAAGCAGCAGGCTCTCAATTGGCAAGCCATAGATGCCATAACCGGCGATAAGAAAAATCAGCATGGCCAGAACAGGTATCATCGCCAGTCCGGCTGAAGTGCTGCGAGTGTTATGATTCTGACTCATGTAATTTACATCCGCATGTGAACGATTTATAGCAACGTTATGCATGATAATCTGGGGGGTTTTGAAAAATAGTGATGTAAATCAATAAACTTATTTGCAAAAAATAATGTAATTTACATCCCGCATTCAACAGGAAGTGACAGCTTCAAACGAAAGGTCTCTGGGAAAATGCCTACCATCAAAGATGTTGCCGGTGCTGCCGGTGTTTCAATCGCCACGGTTTCGAGGGTGATTAACCGTTCAGGGAGTGTTTTGCCTGAAACCATAGAGCAGGTTCAGCAGGCTATGGTTGAACTTGGTTACCAGGTGAAAGGCAACCGACGTTTAATGATTAATCAGGGGGAAGATACTCTTGGTCTGATTATCAGTAATTTTAATTCTCCCTTTTTTGGTCAGCTGGCCCAGGGGGTGGAAAAAGTCGCTCGACGCTATGGGCGGAAAGTGGTGATTTCCAGTGGTCATTATGAGGCAGAGTGTGAAGAAGAGTCGCTTAAGTTTTTGCTTGGCAAAGGCTGCAGGAATATTGTTTTTCACAGCAAGGCCATGAGTGATGAGCGCTTGAGAAGCTATGCCCTGTCTGAGCCGGGGCTGATCCTGGTTAATCGTCGGGTAACCGGGGTCGAACCGCAGTGCGTCTGGCTTGACAATAATGAGGGAGGGTACAGGGCGACTCGTCATCTTCTGGATCATGGGCATCACAGAGTGGCCTTTATTGGTTGTGAGCTGGATATTGAGGATAAAACTGAACGCCTGGCGGGTTATCGAAGGGCTTTGGCCGAAGAGGGGATAGAGCCCAACCCTGACTGGATTGAAGAGGTGCCTTTTGGTGAGCATGGTGGTGCAATGGCGGCCACGAACTTGCTTAATAAAGGGGTGCCCGTGACTGCGGTAGTGGCTTACAACGACTTTTTTGCCGCAGCCGCGATTCAGGTGTTTTCTGAGCATGGTGTTTCTGTTCCCGAGCGGCTATCGGTTGTAGGGTTTGACGATGTTCTGCCTCAGTGCTATTTCACCCCAAAGCTCACTACGGTTAGAAACCCCATAGAAAGCATGGCTATGAATGCAGCCCGCCTTTCTATAGAGGGTCATGACTGTTGTGTGTCCAGGGAGTTCATTCCTCTATTGGTAAAAAGGGAGTCGGTGTCCTGTTGCTGACACTTCTATATAAAGGCGTAAGTTAGGTGGTTGTACGTAAAACACTTGTCGCTTATTGATTAATGTCAATTTTCCTCTAGAATACGCCCCACTTCCAAGACATCAGTCAGGACAGCGGGACCCATCGTTCATTGCTGACCGGCTTCGTTGATGGAGGGTGCGGTTGGTTAAACGGTTATCAAAAAATGACCGGTTGACAACGAGCTGCAGCGCGGTAAGATGCGCATCCGCTGACAGGGGTTGAGGCCAACGTCAGTGAGTTGGAAAGCCTTCTGCTTCTTCGGAAAACAAGTGCTTGACAACGAAAGCCGCCACGGTAAGATAGGCGGCCTTGCTGATCGGCGCCATTGCCGGTTAGAGATTAAGTCCCAACGACTTAATCAAGTTCTTTAACAAGATATCAGACAATTCGTGTGGGCGCTTGTGCGATTGCATCGGT
>NZ_JBLYZI010000091.1:0-24835 GCF_057680865.1 Endozoicomonas sp. Z74 | reverse complement strand
GCTTATCAGTGAGCGAGGAGAATTTGGAAAACAGGGCTTTTGCAGACATCGAAAGACAGGAAAAACCCTGATTATACAGGCTGTTTCTTGATGGCGCTGTTCAATTGGTGATCATGTTTTTGCCCTGTCGTCAACCCCGTTCCACCACAATCCCCTGAAGCGGAAGTATTTGAGCACAGGAGCCTGTGTTTTAACCTCCCGCCCCCACCAATGCAGCGATACCCAATCCGGCAAACAGAGCCGCTGCACATCGGCGAATCCAGACAAGGGGCAACCTGTTCGCCAGTTTATTACCCAGAAAAACCACCGGAACATTGGCCAGCAGCATCCCCAGGGTGGTACCCAGAATCACGGCTTCAAGGGGTTCATACTGCGCCGCCAGAACAACGGTGGCAATCTGGGTTTTATCCCCGATCTCCGCAAGAAAAAACAGCACCAGGGATGCAACAAAAGGGCCAAACCGGGTCAGCTTTGAGGAATCATCATCCATTCGATCCGGAATCAGGGTCCACGCGGCCACCCCAAAGAATGAGAGAGCCAGCAGATAACGCAGAACGTCTGGGGAAAAGAGCTCACTGACCCAGTTGCCAACCCAGGCCGCTACAGCATGATTCAGGAGAGTCGCCAGAAGAATAGCCAGGGAAATCAACCAGGGCCGACGGTACCGAACCGCCAGCATCAGTGCCAGCAGCTGGGTTTTATCCCCGATTTCAGCCAGAAGAACCACAACAGTGGCAACAGAGAAAGCTTCCATGAGCAAAAGACATCCGGGCGGGAAACAAACACAGCAGCGCGCCAGAATTCCCGCCTCAGGACTCTGTCGCGCCACAGGTCTTGCCAACACCAGAATAGAGATCAGGATGCTATTGCCGCCATAAGCGTGAGGCTTAAGTATGTTGACGACAACGCCTGTATAACAACAGGCCGACTACTCCCCCGGGCAGAGGCAACAATAACAGGATAAAGGAGCCCCGGTAAAGCCTGATCACAGGCAGGAAAATGTGGTTTTCAGCAGCTTTACAAAGGCAGGGTCCCGGCACAGGGTTTTTCCCGGACTGTCCGATAGCTTGGCCACCGGCGCCCCATTCAGCTCAGTCAGTTTCAGGACAATATTGGGTGCTTTATGCCCCATATCATTGGTCAGGTAAGTGCCAATGCCGAAGCTGACGTTCACCTGGCTGGAAAAATGGCGATGAATGGCCAGAGCCGTTTCAAAATCCAGCTTGTCACTGAACACAAACTGTTTTCCGGAAGGGTCAATCCCCAACTTCCGGTAATGGGCCAGAGCCTGTTCTCCCCAGGTAAAGGGATCGCCAGAGTCATGACGAATGCCCTGGTAGGCATTGGCAAGAGTGAAATCGAAATCCCTAAGAAAGGCCTGCATGTTGATGGTGTCCGTAAGGGCAATCCCAAGCTGGTCCCCATACTCTTCCAGCCAGACCCCAAGAGCGTCCTTCTGACTGGAAAGCAGACTATGGCCCAGCACCTGGTGGGACTGCAGCCACTCATGAGCCATGGTTCCTACGGGTCGCAACGCCATGGTACGGGCCAGGTGGAGGTTACTGGTTCCAGAGAAACTGCTTGGCAGCCTGCGCTTCAGAGTGCCAACCACATGCTTATGCCATTGCCGGGAATAACGGCGCCGGGTGCCAAAGTCCACCAGATGAAATGAAGGATCATCGCTCAGGAGCCCGAGCTTGGCCTCAAGGCGTTTCTGCCCCTCCGCCTCAGCCGAAGCCCCGAAGCTTTGACAATGCAGCTCACTGATAATGGCCAGCAGAAAAATCTCGAAATGGGTAATGGCGCTCCAGTTTCCCTCCACGGATACACTCAACCGCCCATCAACCTCCTCAATGGACACCAGAGCGGGGTTCAACCGAAACCGGGAAAGGTACTCAATAAAGGGATCCGACATAAAGGGCAGTGAGGCCAGCCAGTCCAGCTCCTGGTCCGAAAGGCGAAGCTCGCCGAGCATGTCACACTGTTCGCGCAGAGCCCTGGCCGACACCTGGAGCGGTTGGTCATCCCGACAGTGAAACTCCATACGGGCATTGGCATCGGGATAACGGTGAACCATGGATTGCTGCATGGTGAACTTATAGAGATCGGTATCCAGCAACGTCTTGATAATGGGGTTTACCATAACCGCTCCTTCAGGATGCCTCGGGGAAATACAGATCCATTGCACTCTCAACGATTGAGACACCGGCTGCCTCCATGGCCACCAGAGCCGCCTCCACCGAGTCCGGACTCAATCCCCGACAGGCAGCCTTGTTCAACACCACATCAAAACCACCCTGACGAAGCTGTAAAACCGTTGTCTTGACACAAAAATCCAGTGCCAGGCCACCCACAATCACCGTATCAATCCCCCTGCCCCGGAGAAATTCCATAACGCCTGTGCTCAAGCGGTCTTTAAGATCATGAAAACAAGCCCCGTAGGGGTGCATATCCGGCTCAACCCCCTTCCAGACAAAAAAGTCATAATCCGTCACCGCGGGCAAACCATTGACCAACTCAAACCCGGGCGTTCCGGGCACTGCATGCTGATTCCAGTAAAGGTCTGCATGGGGGTGCCCCTGCACCGGAGTCAACTGTGGGTTTTCGTGACTGGCCACCCAGACAGCACTGGGCGAATGAGCATCTTTTGAGCCAACACGGACAGCGGCAAACTCCGCCTGACGATTGAGCTCCTCAACAATCGCCTGACCATCGGGAATCGGCAATTCATCGGGACACAATGGCGTAAAACACTGCTGGGCATCCACATCAAAAGCAGCAACGGTTTCCCTGGCCCCAAGAGCATGCATTCTGACCACCTGACAAAAGGAATGTAATTCACTATGATAGTGAATTATGTTCACTAACCTGTCAACCTGCACCGTCTTGATGCTTTCAGGTTACTATTGAGAAAAACCCACCCTGCATAGCGCCAGGAGCGCCCCTGAAGACTGCCTGGGCAAAAAAGGAAACCAACTATGAGCCTCAGCACCGCGCTAATTTCCGTTGATCTGGTCGCCTTTCGACTGACCGACGACAGCGTTCAGGTACTGACCCACCGTGATCCAAAATCACCTGACTTCCTGCGCCTTCCAGCCGGAAGGATTGAACCGGAACTGGACACCTGCCTGGAAGACACGGCCAGACGACAGCTTGGGCGACTGACCTCAGAACCGGCCTCCTATTATGAACAGGTCATAACCATTGGCGATGAACTCCGGGACTCCCGGGGCTGGTCGTTGACCGTGGTCTATTATGCCCTGTTCAAACCGGAACAGAGCCAGGTACTGGCCCCAGATGCACAATGGGTCGACATTGTCGAAAGGCAGCCAGCCGTGCCCCTGGCATACGACCACAGCCAACTGGTGACAGAAGCCCTGGAGCGGCTCCAGAATAAAATCCAGTACAGCTCCCTGCCGGTACACCTGCTACCGGAAGAATTCACCCTGTCTGACATTCAGAAAGTGTTTACCCTGGTGCTCGAAAAAGCCCCTCCCATGAGGTCCATCAGAAACCGTTTCCTGAAAGGGGAGCTGCTCGAAGATACCGGTAAAAAACGCCATGGCAGCAACCGCCCTGCCGCCCTGTACCGCATTCATCAAACAACCGGCCCCTGCCTTTTCAACCGGTCTTATCTCACCACCCAGACATGACACTCTTCTGTCAAAGTTGGCAAAGATGAACAGAAAACCTCTGCTACACTTTGCCAGACTTTTTTAGATGGTTAGAGTCTCCCATGAAGCTTCCTTCCCTGATCCTCTCCACCCTCGCCTGCTCTTCTGTGATGGCTTTTCCAATACCGGACACCCTGGCACCGGATTTCAAAACCGAGGCAGTGGTGCCGGATAAAAACAACCCTGCCGGCAGAATCATCAACGATTTCCAGCTCTCCAGCCTGAGGGGGAAATCCCGGGTTATGCTGTTGAGCTACCCAAAAAACTGTACTTTTATCTGCCCCACAGAATTGATTGCCCTCAACAAACGGCTTAAGGAGTTTCATCAGCTGGGCTATGAAGTACTGGTACTTTCCTCTGACGAAGCTTCTATTGAAAAAGACCCCAAAGCCTCCCACCAGGCATGGCGGCTGAAATCAAGTAAGGCGGGCAGCGGCAACAGAAGCGAGCCCATAGGGCTGGGTAACCCCGGCTTTATCATGCTGGCCGATCCAAAAAAATCCATTATAAAAAAGTACCAGATCGAAAATCAGGATGGGCTGGCTCTCAGGGCTACTTTTTTTATTGACCAGAAAGGCATTGTTCGAATTGCCGATGTTCAAAGCATCACCATCGGCCGGGATGTGGACGAACTGTTGAGAAAAGCGGCCGCCCTGAAATTTGTTGATGAGCACCAGGGCTATGTCACCCCGGAAGGCTGGCAACCTGGCGAACCCGGCATGAAACCCACTCACCAGGATGTTCATCGACAAATGAAAAGAACAAACTAGTCGCACAGGAATAAAAGCCGGTTCTACAGATAAACAGAACCGGCGAGAAGACTAACGAATAGCTAGTGGACTAAAAATGATAAGCAACACCCGCCATATAAACCCATGGATCCAGTTCTACATCAATCTTGTAGTTATCAGAACCGCCATTTCCATTAAACGTTGCTGTGGTATTGATATCCATATACCACACGGCCGCATTCAGGCTCCAGTTCTCAGCCACCCGATAATCAAACCCAAGCTGTCCTGCCAGACCCAGTGAATTATCCAGCTTAATATTACTGTAGGTAGCGTCAGCCCCATTAATAAATTTCTCACTGAAAAAGACCGTGTAATTCACACCAACCCCCAGATAGGGTTGAAAGGCAGAGCCCTTTTCCATGGGATAGTACTGAACGCTCAGGGTGGGTGGAAGGTGTTTTACTTTGGCAAAGTCATTGAGCCCCTCGATAGCCCCTTTACCCGTTAATTTATGGGAAAATGGCGTTGCCGCCAGCAGCTCAATCCCAATATTGTCCTTCAACATATAGGTCAGGGACAGCCCCAGCTGGCTCTCATTATTGACATCCACCGTAGCGGTACTGATTGCGGCCCCGTTGAGCTGCAACTCACTGCTATCCACATTGGGATTCACACTGGCCAGGCCACCTCTGACAATAAAATCACCGGCATCATAAGCCTGAGCAGCTGAAGCCAATAAAGCAGTTGCGCTCATAACCCCAAGAAAAAGCGGTTTCAGTTTCATGTGTTACCTTTGTGTTTTTTTGTTGGTTGAATCACTAAAAGCAGCATGCGGGCTATCATTATTTTCTTTCGTCCCATTTCGCTCTGCATTGTATAAAATTGACCCATGTCGCTTATTGACCCAGATCAAACCTTCACAAAAGTAAACACCACCGTGGATAATTTCCAAATAACTCTAATCCTGCATTTTTAACTACCAATCACTCTTATGTGCTGCCCAGGAACCACTAAATTCAACGGATAGCTTGTTGGTTGAAGCAATAGACAAGCCATGTGACCTCTTCTTTTTAAAAAGATCCATAAAGAATCAGAGGAATCGCAATGACATTGTCACCAGTAACAAAACTGCACACGTGGGCGCTTATATCTCTTTTGGTTTCATCAAAGGCCGGTGCAATGCCCGTAACGCCAAACCCACGCCCAGAGGTTTTCAACACGATTCAGGAGTTTGAAACCGTGACGCCCTATGGTTGCACTCCGGGTACAATGATCACCCAACATTCCCAATTCGATGTTCTTTACACCTGTTCACGGACATTTAGAGGAAAAACATTACTTCCTCAGGCCATAAAGGCTTTTCCATCAGAAGAGAGTAATCCATTGATTGGCATGGACATCATTGGCTATGCCGGTTATTTTTCCATGACGCCCTCCTTCTTCAGGCAAATCGCTGAAAACCCCGTTTTTACCACCGCGGCTACCACAACCCCTCTCCCGACTACAGAGCTCAGAGAAGCGACCAGGAACAGCACAGACAGAGCCACTACCAATAAAGCCAGTACAAGAATGACCACAATCGCTGACCGAAGCTGGCAGGAACCCGTCGCCCGGTTTTACGACTATCAAAATATGGGAATAGACTCACAACTGCTTTCCCTTGGCAGACAGGTCACTCGGGACAACCAGGGTAACCGGTATCTCTTCCTTTATAACAAAACCTGCGCCATTGCCCCGGACAATACCGTTAAATGGTGCAAACACCGGCCTTTCGAAACCCTTCCCTCCCCCATGGTACGTGACTCGAATGGAAAAAAAACACTCTACAGCCTCCTTTCCATACCGGAAGATTGCGTGGATGTAGTGAATCAAATCCCTGAGTTCTCCCCCCCTCTGACTAAATCGGAAATCGTCATCGTAATTGAAGAGCTCGATCGTATTGAAAGCCTGAAGTACAACACGGTACAAGAGTTTCTTATCAGGGAGTCCATTGATACAGAAACCACTTTGAAGTTTCAGCCACCCAGTGAGAGGCTGATTGAGGAGTGCCTGAAAACGGCAGGGAAAAATTCAATTCTGGCCGTCTCAGCAATGGATGCCGAAACCGGTAGTGAGCGTTTTACCCCCTTTCTGTCCCCCCCTTCAAACGATTATCTGCCCTACGCCTTCCCATTCAATGTATTCAGTCAGCAAACCGGTATCCAGTATATCTACACTCTCTCCTATGGACCTGATGGCAGCTCAACGTCATGCAGTTCTGTCAGTGTCGGCTGCACTGTTCACCTGTATGGGCTAGACGAAGCGTTGAAGCCAGTTCTTGAATTTAATTTTCCCTACACAGGATCACAAAACCAGATCCTGACGCCCATGACCCTTTACGAAAACAATCGGGGTCATGATGAACTGACGTTAGTTCTTGGAGATACGGTACATCAACTGGAAATCGAACCAGGCGTCAAAAAGCCACTAAGATATGGGCACTTTTCGTTTGATACCGGGTACGACTCCCAAAGGTATAACGCCTACCGACAGCCCGTGAGAAGCGGTGGACGACTGTTTATACTCCGTTACCAGGGCGAACAGGGGCACCGAATCTTTGAGTTTGATCCAGGACACCTGGGCCGAAAGGCCCCCGTCATTCATCGTTTAAGCGGGCTCTCCGACATGAACGATACGCTGCTTACCCATGAAAACGGTTTTCTAACCACCTTTCAGCAGGAAGGGAATCCTCTTGGAGTGGATGTACAGTGGTTTGATACTGGCACTGAGGGTCAGATCAGCCATACCAGCATTGCGTCATTCGTTATGAACAGGGGTTATTACAACTGGTTCTCAAGCGCTAACTGGCTGTCCATTGGCAAGGCCATGGTTCTTAACAACCAATTGATACTATCCGGAGCCCAGTCTGAAACACGCAACAGTGATGGGTACGTCATCAATACCGGCGCCTTGATATTTATGGACTGGCAACCGGATAAAATCAACAACCTTGCTCCCCTGGAAACCATTCAATCCTTCGGAGAACCGTCAGTTCATGGCAAACTTGAAGAAACTTCAGGGAGCCATCGCAGCGTCAGCACAATTGCTCCAATGATGGTATTAATAATGACCTATGCACTCTTCTGAAAACCGGAAAGCAGCATACTCTGGTTGTTATATAACCAGAGTATGCTGTGCGGTTTGATTAACGCTCAATCCGCCAGGTAGTGCCTTCCCGGCTGTCCTGAAGAATAATGCCCTGTTCCGCCAGCTCATCACGGATGCGGTCAGCACCGGCAAAATCCCGGTTCTTTTTGGCGTCCTTCCGCTTCTGAATCATGGCTTCAATCCAGGCTTCGTCCACATCAGCACCGGATTTCAGAAAGGCTTCCGGATCCCGCTGAAGAATCCCCAGAATGCCACCCAGCTTAACCAGCAAGGCCGCCAAAGGCAGTGCTTCCGTCGGATCCTGACTGCGAACACTGTTGAGCTGGCGAACCAGTTCAAACAGAACTGCCAGTGCTTCCGGCGTATTGAAATCGTCATCCATGGCCTTGAAGAAACGCTGCTCGAACTCATGACCTTCCGGAGCTTCTACACCGGACAAGTCCAGTCCTTTCAGAGCGGTATACAACCGCTCCAGCCGAACCCCCGCCTCTTTCAGACTGTCCTCAGAATAATTGATGGGGCTGCGGTACTGACTGGAGATCATAAAGTAGCGAACCGCTTCTTCATCATACTTATCCAGCACTTCCCGGATGGTAAAGAAGTTCCCCAGACTCTTGGACATTTTGACGTTATCAATCCGGATCGCACCAGAATGCATCCAGGTGTTAACAAAGGTGGCCTCGTTATGGGCCTCGCTCTGGGCGATCTCATTTTCATGGTGAGGGAACTTCAGGTCCGAACCGCCACCGTGAATATCAAAGGTATCCCCCAGGCAGCACTTACCCATTACCGAGCACTCAATATGCCATCCTGGGCGCCCTTCACCCCAGGGAGAGGACCAGCTGGGCTCGCCAGGCTTGGCCCCTTTCCAGAGCACAAAGTCCAGGGGATCTTCCTTTTGCTCTTCCACCTCAATCCGTGCGCCGGCTTCCAGCTCCTCAAGCACCTTGCCGGACAGTTTGCCGTAGCCCTCAAAACGACGAACCCGATAATAGACATCCCCATTACCCGGCGCATAGGCAAAACCCTTGGCTATCAGCCCCTCAATCATTTCCACCATGCCAGGGACGTGGGCCGTGGCCCGGGGCTCCTGATCGGGAGAGAGGTTACCCAGCCGGGCAAAATCTTCCTGCATGGCGGTGATCATACGTTCAGTCAGCGCCATAAAATCTTCACCGTTTTCTGCCGCCCGCTTGATGATCTTGTCATCCACATCGGTGATATTGCGGACATAGGTAAGATCGTAACCCCGGGCACGGAGATAGCGGGCCACCACATCAAATGCGGTGACCGTCCTGGCATGGCCAATATGGCAGTAGTCGTATACGGTCATGCCACAGACATACATCCGGACATGATTGCCATCCAAAGGTTTAAAGGACTCTTTCCTGCGGGTCAGGCTGTTATAAATCTGCAGCACGCTTTCTTTCCTCTTCCCTCTGTACGCTTACGCCTTGTTGGCCCAGGTATCTTTCAAGCCGATGGTCAGATTGAACACGGGGTGTTCGCTGGTGTGATCAAAACGATCCGCCACAAAATACCCTTCCCGTTCAAACTGGAAGCGCTGTTCCGGGCCGGCTTCTGCCAGTGCCGGTTCCACCCATGCTTTCTGCACCTTCAGGGATTCCGGGTTGATATGGGTAATAAAATCTTCTTCACCACGGTCCGGCGCAGGGTGGGTGAACAGTCGATCATACAGCCTCAGCTCAGCCTCTTTCCCATGGCTGGCGGACACCCAGTGAATCACTCCCCGGGGGCGAATGCCTTCCGGCGGATTCTCACCAACAGTGCCGGGAACATAGGAGGCACGCACCTCCACAATCTCACCAGCTTCATCTTTCACCACCTGCTCAGCCTTGATCACATAGGCACTGCGCAGACGCACATACTCACCCATCACCAGCCGCTTGAACTTCTTGCGGGACAGGGTGGTGTCTTCGGTGAAATCGGCCCGGTCAATGTAGACCTCCCGGGTAAAGGGCAGTGTCCGTTCACCCAGCTCAGGCCGGTTTGGATGGGCCGCCGCCTTCATTTCCTGGACTTCCCCTTCCGGCAGGTTCTCAATCACCAGCTTGAGAGGGTTCAGAACCGCCATGGCCCGACCGGCGTTGGTATTGAGATCATCCCGGATGGCGTGTTCCAGCATGGAGACGTCGGCAGTGCCATCGGACCGGCTCACTCCTACCATCTCGGAAAACCGGCGGATGGAGGCCGGAGTATAGCCACGGCGTCGCATACCGGAAATGGTGGGCATCCTGGGATCGTCCCAGCCACCGACAACGGCGTCGTCCACCAGCCGCTTCAGTTTTCGCTTGGAAGTAACCGTGTAATTAATATTGGTCCGGGCAAATTCGTACTGCCTGGGCGTGGCTGGCACAGGCAGATTGTCCAGGAACCACTCATACAGAGGCCGGTGATCCTGAAACTCCAGAGTACAGATGGAGTGGGTAATGCCTTCAATGGCATCTTCCTGGCCATGGGCAAAATCATAGCTAGGATAGATGCACCACTTGTCACCGGTCTGATGATGAGGCACTTTGCGGATACGATACAACACAGGATCCCGCAGATTCATATTGGGGCTGTGCATATCGATTTTCGCCCGCAGGCAGGCCTGTCCTTCGTCGTATTCTCCGGCACGCATTTTTTCAAACTCCGCCAGATTGACGTCCACAGGGGTGTCCCGGTCTGGACTGTCAATGCCCGGCGTCTGAAAATCCCCGCGGTTTTCCCGCATGGTATCGGCATCCTGGTGATCCACATAGGCCTTGCCTTCACGGATCAGGTGCAAAGCCCACTGATAAAACTGGTCAAAATAGCTGGACGCATACCGTACCTCACCGGACCACTGGAAACCCAGCCAGCGGACATCCTCCTGGATCGCATCAATGTAAACCTGCTCTTCCTTCTCCGGGTTGGTGTCATCAAAGCGCAGGTTACACTGGCCCTGGAACCGTTCCGCCAGACCGAAGTTCAAACAAATGGAAGTGGCGTGCCCCACGTGGAGAAAACCGTTCGGCTCCGGTGGAAACCGGGTATACACCGATGAGACCCGGCCTTCGGCCAGATCCTTCTCAATAATCTGTTCCAGGAAATTACTGGGTTTGTCTTTAGCGCTCATTATCACTGATGCATCGTTGAAGGGTGGAAGGCTCATTAGGCTACGGTCAACTTCTGACAGCCGGCACCCATGACGAGGTGGTGGATTGGGTACGGAAGCAGAGCAAACGGTTCATAGAGCCTAATCGGCTGAGACTATCATATCCCTTAACCCGGGAAAATAAGTGGGGCCTGGAATGAGCAAATTATCCTGCCTGCCAGTTCACTGCAAAGCGGCATCCCCATTCCCCCTCATAACAGAAGCGCTGCATAGAGCAAAACACAACGCCGGTTTTACAGTATCGAAAGAAACGCCTAGAATTCCCAATTCTCAGCCCCTGGCGGGCATCACTGACTAGACGGTAAACCCATGGTTGTATTACATACCAATTACGGCGACATCAAACTGGAACTGAACGCAGAGAAAGCGCCCAAAACCGTTGCCAATTTTATTGAATACGTAAAAGACGGCCATTTTAACGGGACTATCTTTCATCGGGTTATTGATGGCTTCATGATTCAGGGGGGTGGCTTCGAACCGGGCATGGCCCAGAAAACCACCCAGTCCCCCATTGATAATGAAGCCGATAATGGCCTTAAAAACGAGACGGGCACCATTGCCATGGCACGCACCATGGACCCTCACTCCGCAACCGCACAGTTCTTTATTAATGTGGCGGACAATGCCTTTTTGAACCACAGCTCAAAAACACCCGATGGCTGGGGTTACTGTGTCTTTGGCAAAGTCACTGAAGGCATGGACGTGGTGAACAAAATCAAAGGCATGAAAACCACCTTCCGGGCTGGTCATCAGGATGTGCCGGTTGAGGACATCATCATCGAGTCTGCGGAACTGGCTGAATGACCGTTCTGTTTATTTCAGACCTTCATTTAACCCCAGACTGCCCGGCCATTGCCCGGGCATTCTGCCATTACCTGGAAAACCGTGCACTGGACGCAGAAGCCCTCTACATACTGGGGGATTTTTTTGAATACTGGGTGGGGGATGATGCCATGGAGCCCTTCCACCAGGACATTGCTGCCCGGCTGAAACGCTACAGTGATTCAGGAAGAAAATTGTACCTGATGCCCGGTAACCGGGACTTTGCCCTGGGCAAACGTTTTCTCCGGGCCACCGGAGCAACCTGGCTGAAAGACCCGACCCTGGTTCAGCTGAACGGCGAGCCTATTCTGCTGATGCACGGTGATTCTCTGTGCACTCAGGATCAACAATACCTTCGTTATCGGAAGTGGATCCGCAACCCTGCGGTTCTATTTCTACTGCGACGAACCCCTCTCTCCTACCGAAAACGTCTGGGAGCCCGCATCCGCCGCAACAGCCAGAAAGCCAAAACCGGCAAAACCCTTGCCATTATGGATGTCACTCCCTCAGAAGTGACCCGAGTAATGGAACAGTTCAGCGTCAGAACCCTCATTCATGGCCATACCCACCGGCCTGCCATCCATGAAGTTACCATTCAAGACGAAGCCGCCAGACGCTTTGTACTGGGAGACTGGACCGAAGAAAAGGGCTGGGAAATCGAGCTGACCGATAACAACCTCACCCTGAACAGCTTTTCCATTTGCCAGGAATAGCTGAACAAACACCGCCAGACTCAGTAGCGAAGCTTCACTCCGCTCTTGGTTGAACCGTTTATCAGGTGGGCCCTCACCCAAACCCTCTCTCAGGGGGAGAGGGCTTTAAAAGTTTGCACTACCCAAACTCCCTCTCCCTCTGGGGAAGAGCTTTAAAATTCTGCACCACCAAATCCCCTCTCCCTCTGGGAGAGGGCTGGGGTGAGGGAAAAGGTGAATGGTTCATAACAAAAACAAGGAGATCAACTACAGCCCCCCCCCGGTATAAGCCCTCCCCTAACAGGCCGGTACCCCACTGTGAAACCGGAACTCACTGTCCGGGGATTCAATAGCGTCCTGCTCTAGCCCGGAAAAACAACCAATTCTCTCCTCAATGGGATCAGGGCTGATCGCCTCCGCCAGTCTCAGGTAATCCTGAAAGTGCCGCCCCTCGGACTTCAGTAATGAGCGATAGAACTTTGCCAGTTCCTCATCCCCATTGGCTTCTATCACCGGCGCCAATGCCGCAAACCTTTCACAGGATCGGGCCTCAATAAAGGCACCGGTTATCAACGTATCCACCAGCCTCGCAGGCTCAAAGGTTCGTATCCCTTTCCTTAACAGACCCGCATACCGCCCGGCCCCCAGGTGATGATACTCCATTCCCCGGCGGGTCATAATCGCCAGCACCTGCTCGAAATGGCGTAACTCCTCTCGGGCCAGCCTGGACATCTTATTAAGCAGATCCCGCTGGTCTGTGGGATTTAAAAGAAGGCCGGCCTCTTTTTCGCTTTTCTTTTCAGATTTTAGGGGCTGGAAACCTGCACGGTACCGGTTGATCAAACTCATGGCCGCCTGGGCCGCCTTTAACTCATTGTTGGCATGATCCACCAGGATGACCGGAAGACTGTCCGGCTCCGCTGCTTTTTCCAGCCATTGCACAGGGGTCGGACAGGGAAGAAAATCAAGAATAAGGGCGAGTTCAGACATGTATTTATTGAAACAGCACTGCTTTGGGGTTGGTGCAATCCATTCTCTCATCAACCGTTGCCACATCAAAGGGCTGTTTCAAAGCCCATAGCACTTCATCTGGATTTATAAGCGGGTAACTTCGCCTTTATTCCAGAATGGCAGCCGCTCAAGGGCATTGGCAAGGTCATCAAACCGGTGCTGGATAACCTCTCTTTTCTTAACCGTGATAGCGGGGGCAAAGACCACCCCTTCCACCTTCTGCATCCAGTCCTCAAGCTCTTTGGAATCCTGAACAGAGGCCGGCGTTTTTTTACACAGGTACATATAGGCATTGGCCATTCCGCCCCGGTCAATATCGTCTTTACAGGTATTGTTGTATGTCTCCGCCTTCAGCTCTTTCAGCATAAGCTCTGGCAGGGTCTTGTTCAATAAATGAAAAATACAGGCTCGACGGAGGGATACATCCATGGGCTTGCCCTGTACTACTTCAAGCTCAGTTGCCATCATCCCCATGGCATTGTGAAGAAAGGCTTTAAACTGTTCCTCTCCACCCAGTCCTTTCCTGAACTTTTCCGGAAAATAAAACCCATTGCGATTACTCACCATGGCATCCACCAGCTGATCACTCATATCCCTGAAAGTACAGTCCCCGGAATAAGGGCCCTTCTGCTCATAAAGCTCGCCATCCGCCGGGAAAGTAACCACCGTTAACCGGCCTGAACTTTCCGGTGAATCCTGGAATTGTTCCAGGGTCTTTGATCGACCTCCTTCCACACCACTGCGCTTTTGACGGTTGATATAGAGGTGTTGGGCGTCTTGTGGAAGGCCTTCAAGAAATGCACAGAACTCCGGTGTCACCGCTTCAGCCCCAAATACAGCCTGCCTTGTGGGCGTTCCCATCCGGATGCAGTTAGCCTTGCGGTCTCCAACTTGAAAATCGAACAATAGGTAGGGCTGATTCCCCTGCAGGTAGGGGTCATAATTTACCCCCATTTCACCCGCGGCAAGTCCGCCTCCCACATTGACCAGGTGCCCCCCCGGCCCTGACGCATCTTCAAGGACAGATTTCTGGGACCGAACTGCGTTCTGGGTTTCCTTAAGCCGTTGGGCAATCTGACTCCCTGAGTAACTATCGAATGACGAAGAGTCAGAGCCCGATGCTCTCCTGGTCGCCTGGACCAGTTCCCTATAATAACTTCTATTCCTTGGGGCAAGGAACATTGACTGGCTTACTTTATGCGTCAAGTCCGAACAGGCCTGGCAAAACTTTGAAAATGGTCGGGGCTCTTTCTGTAAACTGGTATGTATCTCCCTCAATTCAGAAAGCATTTTTTTATATCGTTTTCTGGGGCTCCCTTCAGGCTTAACACCAGCCACCGTTTCATCACTTAAATTGGACAACACATTCCAGGCTCTTTTCTGGAGCTTACTCTCCCGCTTATTGACAGGACTCCCCTCGCACAAATATTCAGTTATTTCATCCCAGGGCACCTCATCAAGAAAAACGGAGTCAGAGCCTATGGAAAGGTTATCTGGCATTGAGACGGTACTTAAGCTTGAAACTGAACCGGAATCTGAACCCTCATAGCCAGATTCAGATCCTGGAGGTTTTTTATCATTACCTAATTCAAAATTAACCTCTACTTCAACACCCTCAGGACTTATAGAGGAGAGGCTGGCACCTGAATCACTTGACCTGCTACTGCCACTGCTGGACAAAGAGCCTCCCCTTCCAAGAGCTGCATTCATACTTCTCAGATTGCTGTCATAATGTTCTTGCTTCCAACCATCTCCCCCAATGAACATCTTACTTTCTGACTGGGGTGAGAAGCGGATAGAGACACCTTCCACAGAAGGGCAGGATTTCCTTTTCGACAAAGAGGGAGGGGCCAGCTCATATTTTTTACTTGACCCCGGCCACAATCTTTTTATGGCGCTCCCGGCTCTTACCAAAAAGTTTTTATGTTTAAACCGTGTTTCCGCCTGAACCTCTTCCTGAGGCATAGATTTGAGATGATCAACGTCAGGAGATGATGGGCTCCCGGAAGATGAAACAGGCCTGTTGTCCATTGCTATGCCCTTAGTCCATTGATTAACCAGTCCATTCACAGGCAAAAGCCATACCTGCACCTGCCAGCTACTATCAACACTCCGGGAGTAGCTTCACTCCACTGTTCATCGACAGAAACAGAAATCCCTGAACCCTGCCTTAATAACAGGGTTCTTCCATTCAGGTTTCGCTTCATTGAATACACAGAGGCGGGAATACAAGAAAAGGAGCTATGGCCGTGTCACCGAAATAAAGGCTAATCCTCATTACCTTTTTTTCTTTTGATCAGCTCATCCAGCATCCCCATAAAAAACGCTGAGGCCACAAAAGTCAGGTGCATGATCACATTCCACATAAGCTTGTCATTGGACACGTTCTCGGCATTCATAAACACCTTGAGCAGGTGAATGGAGGAGATGGCCACAATGGATGCCGCCACCTTGGCCTTAAGCGACCCTGCATCCATTTTACCCAACCAGCTGAGCTTTTCTGTCCCCTCGTCTATGTCCAGCTTGGAAACAAAGTTTTCATAGCCAGAATACATCACCATCACGATCAGCCCACCCACCAGGGTGATATCGATCAGCGTCAGCACTTTCAGGGTGACAGCACTCTCATCCATATTCGAGACGTTCAACAGCAGATAGCCCACACTCTGGAAAAATTCGATCAACAGCGCCACCAACACCAGGCTCAAGCCCAGATAAATCGGTGCCAGTAACCAGCGGGCTGAATACATGATTTTCTCGAACATTTTTTCCATAAATCTTCCAGATCCACAGTACAGACAAACAAAAAGGCACAGTAATGAATCCCCCTGGAGAGATCAAGCCATAAAGCCCTTCTTTCGCAACGATGCCGTCTCTCTTGTTGCAATACTCCTAAAAGCCGGACACTTTATTGACTCAGATCACTAAACCGACAATTATCCTAATGCATCATGAATACAGAACAAGCAGGACTGCCAGCAGATAAGGAGGAAACCATGCGCGGAATTACCAAGGTTCTGGTCGCTGTCGATACCAGAAAAGAACAACAACTGGCGCTGAACCGGGCACGTCAGATCTGTCGTAAGGCAGGCGCCGCTCTGCATATACTGGCCCCCAACCCAAAAGCCAATGCTGATTCCATGGTTCGTCTTGAAGCCATGGCTGAACCCCTGATGGCGGAAGGGCTTGAGGTTTATCTTCATGAAACCTGGAACGGTTCAGCCACCGAGACCATTATCCATGTTCGCCAGATGGAACGCTGTCATCTGGTGGTGAAGGATGCCAAGCCCGTCAACGCCCTGAAGAAAGCCTTTACCACACCGGAAGACTGGAGCCTGCTGCGTCGCTGCCGGGTCCCCGTTCTTCTGGTTCAATCCGATGCCCCCTGGGATAGAGCCCCTATCCTGGCTTCCATCAATGCGGACCCTAAAGATCATTACCACAGTGTACTGAACCAGGCCATTCTGCAGTATGCCACTGAATTTTCCGATGCTTTCTCTTCCGAACTCCACCTGGCCACGGCCTATCCAACCACCATGCTGGCCATTCAGGATGAGGGCGACGGCTTAACGGACAAGGATGCCTATCAGAAACGCTGCCTGGAGTACGCCCGGGAAAATCAGCTCAATGAAAACAACCTCCACGTGGAGCCAGGCCCCACAGAAACCCTGATTCCAGCGCTGTTAACAAAGACGAATGCCCGACTGCTGATTCTCGGAACCCACGCCAGGACTGGCATCAGTGCCATTGCCATTGGTAATACCGCTGAACAGCTGATTTCAGAGATCAGCACCGATATCCTGGTCCTTCAACCCAAGCACCATATGATTCCCCTTGAACGGGAACTGAGTCGCTGATCACCTTTCCCAGGAAGCCTGCCCTTTCAGGGGCGGGCTCACCTTCTTCCACCTCCTCTGCTCAATTTCACCCGCACGTTTCCCTGTGCACCCAACTCTGCGGTCATGTATTGAGGAAGAAACCGGCCATAACTTCTATATTGTCTTGAGCACACACTGTAGTCGGTGAAGAGCCAGGTGAAGACGTAACCGCCTCCCCCTGGCATTTTCTTTGAACATACTGGTAACTCATTGAGACTGGATATGAACAAGAAAGAACTGGTTGAACAGGTCGCAGAGCAGGCGAACCTCTCTCGAAGCAAGGCCGAGCAGGCTGTCAATGCCTTTATCAACAACACCCAGGAGACACTGGCCAAAGGAGACATCGTTCAATTAATCGGGTTTGGCACTTTCTCGGTGGCAGACCGTGCCGCCCGGAAAGGACGAAACCCACAAACAGGCCAGGAAATCCATATACCGGCCTGCAAACTGCCTCAGTTCAAACCAGGCAACAAATTCAAGGAAATGGTTAAATAGTGGGAAAGGCGCCCCCATGGCGCCTGTGTAGCATTGCCGCACCCTCACAGAGCGATCTCTTTATCAACTGACATTGTGAGGCCATTACGCCATGGCTCTCATTACATTAAGAATCGCTCTTTTCTTTTTGAGGTTCATGCGATGAAGCTGGTTGATGATTTCACCATCCACTTCTGTATCACAAATGGTGTCGCTGGGTGAATTAAGGTACTGGTTACCACGCCCAGTGGCCAGCCACTCAAAAGAAACTTCCAGTAATTCAGCCATTTTGCGAAGGTTTTCCAGACTGGGGCTGCTCATATTGGTTTCCCATTGAGCCAGGGCGCTTCTGGAGACACCGATTAAATCCGCTAATGCTTGCTGGGATAGTTTTTTTTCTTTGCGGGACCTTAAAATCCTTGTGGTCAGGTTCATCCTTGTGCACTCAGAAAGGTTTTGAATTACATCCTTGCATCATTATTAAGATTCAGTGTAACACATCACCACCTGATAATTAGATGGAATGAAAAGTCCCCGATAAAGGGAGCCACTTCTCATCAAGGACCAATGCATTAATGCCGGTCAACTGGCCCAGGCAATGGTTTTTCGATCCAGCACCGGTTTGATCCGGTTAAAGACCTGATCCGGATCAATGGCTTTCAAACACTGATTATCTGTGCAACTGGTTTTCCGGTGATTCCCTGCACTGACACAGGGGGAACAGGCCAGCCCGGCATAGATCGGTGTTGAGTTTCCCAGGGCACCGTATAGCACAGGCGTTTCTGGCCCGAAAATAACAAAGGTTGGCAGGTGGGTGACGGAAGCAAAATGAGGAGGCCCTGAATCATTGGACAGTAATAGTTCCGACAGAGTAAACAATGGAACCAGCTCAACAAACTGAAACAGCCCTGCACTGTTCAGGCACCGCTCGTGATTCACAGCCTGCCTGAGCGTTTCAGCCTCCTCTCTTTCCCCTTGAGCACCGGTAATCACCACCAGAACATCATCATAACCGCAGATCACTTTTTCGATGACATCCGCAAAGCGATCTGCCATCCAGCGCCTCTGGGGTAGCAAATCACTGGCATTTGGGTTGACCAGCATCAATCGATGCACACCCGGCAGAAAGTCCGGCTTTAATGTTTTTAGCTTGGCAATGACTCTGTGACGCTCATGCTCACTCACTTCCGCCCGGGCCAGAACCAGCTCCTCATCCTGAACAGAAAACCGTTGATAGGGTTGCCCGGGACTGGACATCAAAGCCTTGGCCAGGGCCATAAAATTACGGGAAATGTGTTGGTGGGGGTTGTACATCACCGGGTGAGTCAGGTGATTCCCCCGATAGAGCCCCTCTTCATGCACCGAGTGATAACCGGCCCGGTTAGCAGCACCGGATAAGCGGGACAACAATGAGGTAAACCGGGAAAACAGCTCCAGGTCAATCACAGAGTCAATCCTGTTGTTCCGGCACCAGAACAGAAACTTCAGTGAGTCCAGGGCAAGAGAGAACAGGTTGTCAGAACGGAGGGTAAAGACATTCCCTTCAGGTACGGTCTTAAGCAGACTAAGGCTGGCAGCGTTGCTTTTGAAAATAACAAAATGCAATTCACACCCCTGCCCTTTCAACCAGCGCATGGCGGGATCCGCAAGAATAGCACTGCCCATTTCCGACAACTCCATCAGCAACACTTTTCTCGGCTGACAGTTTGCCGTTCTGGCAAACAACCCGGCTAACCGGAACCAGCCACACAGGAAAAAGCACAGGGGTATCCCAACATAGCGGTCCACTATCCGCATGGTATCCACTTTCATTGGGAGGCCCCTCTTTCCAAAGCTTTACTGGCCAGAGATTTTCCTTCCTCCTCCGCTGAAACCGGGTTGGCAAAAATAACCAGGGAAGCGATGGTGAAATTGAACACCATGCCAGCCCCCACCCCCAATACCAGAGCAAGCCACTTATACTCGGCAAACAAGGGAATCCAGGTGGTCAAAAGGTAATAGGTACCCCAGTTGGGAATGAAGCTGATGGCACACATCAACAAGTATTTGGCCCATTGAGGCAGCCTTTCCCCGGAGGATCGATCCCCAAAAGTGAACGTCCGGTTCCAGAACCAGTTCCAGCTGGCTGAACACCAATAGGAAGAGGCCCTTGCCAGCAGGTGGGGAACGCCGGGTATTCCTGAGAACAGGGTGTAAAAGGTCATATCCACGACAAAGCCGCTGGCGCCCACCAGGGCAAACCGAAACAGCCTGGCAATCCGGTCAATGAATCGATGTGGAACAGCCTTTAGAATTCCCCTTAACCAGGGGCTGGATGGGCGAAAGTGACAAGAATAGTCACGATAAACACCCATTATTTCTGACAGGACAGTCACCGCTGCTATCGCTGCTAACACATACTGGGCCAGCCTGACGGCCGCAAACTCCTGAAAGCCGTTGTGATAAACCGGGAGAACCCCTACAGCAGCAAGCCCCAGTGCTATAAACACCAGACGGGTTTTAAACCCTGCTCCCAGACGATGGCTCAACCAGGTTCCCAGTGCAGCGCAGACAAGCCCCAGCCAGGCACCCACTACCACATCAAAGGGCCAGTGGGCCCCAACCGCGATCCGGGAAAGACACACCAGCGTCATTACCACCAGCAAAATGGCTTTAAGGCTGCGCCCCAGATGAATCAGCCCAAGCCCGACCAGCAGAAAAGCGGTTCCGGCATGGCCCGAGGGCACACTGTCTCCAGTCAGAAGCGGTCCGACCACAGAGAAAAGCTCCAGATCCAGCAGGGCACCAGGCCTCGGAGCACCAATCAAACTCTTGGCGACATTGATCACCAGAGCCAGGAGGATCATTGAAAGAATCACCGCCAGCTGCTGGCGGGGCTGACGCCAGAACAGCACCATGGAAAGCGGAAACAGAAAAAAACCGTCCCCCAGATTGGTCAACAATGCCCAGAAGACTCCCCCCTGCCAAAGGGTTAACCGTTCATTGAGAAACAGAAATAAAGCCTGATTCACCGGCGAGAAAAAAAACAAGAGGGCCAGTGGCAGTAATAGTAGCGACGCCCCTGACAATATCGGCCTGATACGAACTTCAGGGCATCTCACAACGACTTTGGACATTGTCCATACCACCTTTCGTCATTCTCACAGCCCTCCTGCAAATACCTACATTGGGCGCAGAAAGCGGCTGATCATAAAATCCACCGGGCGACAGCATCGATTCACTGTCTGAATTGACAATCCTTTGTCCAGTCAATCCTGAAAACATTGATGATGACTACTGGCCCTATTGGATTCACAGTGAACGCAAAGGTTCCACTGCACTTCATCATTCATGGGGAATAGATCCAGCAACTCAATCCAGAGGTTGCCGAACAGACCGGCAGGGAAAAACAGGCTGCCGACCAGTGACTTGAAGATAGCTTCAGGAGTCGGGTCTGCAATAATAAAAATCAAAATGGTTGACCGGAACACCCTCCAGCCCGGTATCCAGGTGATCCACATACCGACACTCAAGTCCTTCCGTTTGAAAGGAACGCTGTTCGGAATGCTCTGAGCTGTCCCGGATTAACAGCCCAACTGTCCTGCCATCAGGTCGACCACTCCAGTAATCAAACTGAGTGGCTTTCTCCCCCAGAATCTGCACCGGTACTTCCTGGGCATACCAGGCAATGCGACTGGCCCATGACCAGTTCTCTACCAGAAGCACCGCCCCTTCAGGCAATGAGCGATGAAGACTGACCGCCTTTTCCGCGACCTGCTCCCAACCCACCAGGTCTTTAATCAGGGGTTTCATAAAGGGAAACAGGCTCAGGGGCTTGAAGGCGAGAAACAGAACCAGAAAGGCAATCAGGGACAAGGAAACCAATCCAGAAACCATCGCTAATGACTTTACCCATAGCCGGTGCCACTGGCGGCAAACCCAGTGTGCTGTTAGCGGGGCAAGCAGGGTCCAACCCAGTGCAGGCCAGTTAGGAAGAATCTCACCATGGGCAGCAGACCAGCTGGTCACCAGCAAAAATGGCCACGCCATAGCGATTAATAATCCATCAGACCGTGCCAGAACACTGCCAGTGGAGCGGAAAATAGCAGAAACCGTTGCGGCCACTCCCCCCACATAAACCAGGATGGAATAACACAGAAGCTGAAAAAGCTGCATGGCAGCCAGGTCACGCCACTGCCAGGCATCTACCTGGGCATGACCCAGTTGATATTCAAAGGACGCCCAGTCATGTTGATAGTTCCAGATCAACACCGGCAGAATCAAGACCAGTGCCAACAAAGCCGCGATCCAGAGGGGACCGCTTCTCAAACACCTCCTCCCCTGAATCCCAAGCAGAAACAGTAGTAGCCCCAGAGGCAGAAAGATCGCGGTGTATTTGCATAATCCGGCCATCCCCAGTAACAAGCCCAGCCACACTCCATCCCGGTACTCATGGCGATGGGCAAGCAGCCAGCTCCTTTCAACCACCAGAAGGGCAATCAACATCAAGGGCAGATCAGGCACCAGCCCCCACCCCATCAGCTGCAGAATGGGTGCCGAATTCAATAGCAAAACAGCCACCAGTCCCTGCCAGCGGCTTCCACCGGGGTATAACAGCCAGGTGGTTCTGTAGGCCTGCAAGCTGATCAGCGCGTAGAGAAAGGAAGGAACCAGCCTGAGAGTCAACTCATTGTATCCCAGAGGGGCAACCAGCATCTGGAGCCACCCCACCATAGGAGGGTGGTCAAAATAACTCAGAGCCGGGTGAAGTGCGTAAAGGGCATAATGAGCTTCATCAACACCCAGGGACACCCATGGCGCAACCAGCAGGTGAATGGCCAGTACCGTTAAAACCAGCAATCGGGCCTGGGTCCATGGGCTGAACCGCAAAGCCATGTTTGTTATAAACCAGGGATCCATCTTCTGTTGTTTTACTGTAACACTGCCATTATTCAGGGTTCTGTTTCGAGTTGTGCCGTTCATCCCCGACAACACTGGGAAGCGTCTTTGAACAACCAAGGGAAACAGTGTAGCTGCGATTATCCCTTCTGGCTCACTTTAGAATCAGGGAAAAACCAGCCCCCAGGTGAAGGCCCTGAGAATATCAACCCAACTCCTGATAAAACGACTAGTTGAAAAAGCGGCTGATGAGTTCCTGAAAGCAGACACTGCCCAGATAAACACCGACAATACCCATAACACCAGACAGCACCGGCGGTGCAGGAATAGGAAGACGAAGAAAGCTGAAGAGAACACCCACCGCGAATCCGGTGATGGTGGCAAGAAAGACTTCACTCATTGGACTGCCCAGGAAGCTTCAGGGAAACAGTCACTTAATATAGGACATGGGGGCAGAGCCCCCATGTCCTAATCGTTTGCTTTTGTTAACGCTGGTACACCCTCATGAGAGGAGCACCCTCACAGAGCAAACATCAGACCGGCAATGGTAGCACTCATCAGGTTGGACAGAGTACCTGCAGCCACAGCCTTGAGTCCCATCCGGGCGATATCCGGACGACGTTTTGGCGCCATAACCCCCAGGCCACCCAGCAGAATAGCCAGTGAGGAGATGTTGGCAAAACCACACAGGGCAAAGGTAATGATGGTCTGGGTACGGGCTGACAGCACTTCAACCCCTGCAGCAGCAGCAGCTTCAGGCGACAGATAGTTAACAAAGTCCATATAGGCAACGAACTCGTTGACAATCAGTTTCTGACCGATAAAGCTGCCTGCAGTCAGGATTTCATGGGCCGGCACCCCGATCAGGAAGGCCAGAGGGCTGAACACATAACCCAGAATAATTTCCATGCTCAGGTCTGGCTGATCGAAAAAGCCCCCTACCCAGCCAATGATGCCATTGATCATGGCGATCAGAGCAATAAAGGCCAGCAGCATGGCACCCACATTGGCTGCCAGTTTCATACCGGAAGACGCACCGGAAGCCGCTGCATCCACAATATTGGCTGGCTTTTCAGCTTCGGCCTCTTCATCAGTCAGATCAGAATCATCGGGCGTTTCCACCTCGGGCTTGATGATTTTAGCCATCAGTAAGCCACCGGGAGCGGCCATGAAACTGGCGGCAATCAGGTATTTCAATTCAACACCCATCCCGGCATATCCCGCCAGAACAGAACCCGCTACAGAGGCCAGACCACCGACCATAACCGCAAACAGCTCGGACTGAGTCATTTTGCTGATGTAGGGGCGAACCACCAGAGGTGCTTCCGTCTGTCCCACAAAGATATTGGCTGTGGCAGAAAGAGACTCAGTACGACTGGTACCCAGCAGTTTCTGCAGCCCGCCACCCAGAAAAGCCACCACTTTCTGCATAATTCCCAGGTAATAAAGCACCGCTACCAGAGAAGAGAAGAAAATGATGATGGGAAGAACATTGATGGCAAAAACAAAACCTACTTTAAAGCGCCCAAGGTCACCAAACAGGAAGCCAATCCCTTCATTGGCATAGTTAATGACATTACTGACGGCTGTGGAGATATCACCCAGGATTTCCTGGCCTAATGGCACATAAAGCACCAGAGCCCCCAGACCAGCCTGGATGGCAAAGGCACCACCCACAGTTCTGAGATTAATGGCTTTTCGATTGTCCGACAGTAGCACTGCGATCGCCAGAAGACTGACGATACCGACCAGACTCATTAGTATTTGCATGAGAACAGGTTACCTCCATGGAAGATCGGGCACGAATTCAATTCACGGCAAAAAGCTCCGGTAAAAATTGAAACCGTAAATGACAAAATATCGGGAGGGGATTGTATAGCCTGATTTACAAAAACAGAACAGTTTTATGACAGAAAATGATCCTCACTGTAACTCTGTTTGAGCCAAATCAAAAATCAACGTCATAACACAAAATATCAGACAATGCGTGCAAAATAACTGTTTTTTGTGTGTTTTTGTATACAGATGGATAAAAATAAAATGATCAAGAATAATTATTTTGTCGTGTAATTTTCGATAACCCACTGGAACTCATTGCAAGACAGCGGCTTTTGCAATATCCGGAAAGTTAAATCAACAAGAAACAAAATCAGTGTCGTATTTCTTTATGAAAAAACACCCTGATTGCGGCTATCAAATGGGCGACATACTATCCGGTAACCCCAGTCACAGGGTTACCGGCAGGGCAAAAACATGATCACCAATTGAACAGCGCCATCAAGAAACAGCCTGTATAATCAGGGTTTTTCCTGTCTTTCGATGTCTGCAAAAGCCCTGTTTTCCAAATTCTCCTCGCTCACTGATAAGC